>NZ_KV812491.1:0-64586 GCF_001813425.1 Corynebacterium sp. HMSC056E09 | reverse complement strand
CACACCGCTACCATTTCAGTCTTCTGAACACACCGGTACCAAAAACTCGCATCTGACAGTAGATTTACTACAGAATTGAATGCTATTTGTTGTCGTAGTCTTGGTCACCGGAGGCACCGTACATGGTGGTCTTCAGAATTGGCCCCAGAGTGAGGATAGAGGTGCCAAACCCTGATACGACAAGGGCCGCAGCTGGGCCGATGGCACTTACAACAGGTGCCCCGATGATGTATCCAATAAGCATTGCGGAGCTGTTAATTGAACCCATCGTAGAAAGGGCTTTGGGTTTCACTTCATCAGGTACGGATCCGACAACGATTATGCGTAGTGCGGCCACCTGAGCAGCATTGCAGACTCCGCCCAGGAGGAAACATGGGATGCAGAGCCACAATGAGGGAAATAGTCCAGGTAAAGCTATGAAACACCCCATAGCGAATCCTGCCCCGGCCAGGACTTTCCCAGCGTTCTGTGAGTGAAGGCGAGCTGAAAGCCGTGCGCCAAAGATGCGGCCCACGATAAATGCTTGGGCAATGATGGCATATAACGTACCGCTGACGTGGAGGGTCTGTGTCGCATAGAAGACAAGCGAAACGTTGAAAATCGAGGTGCAGATAATTGCTCCCCAAATGCTGGTTAACGCGGACCGAGCGCTTCTATTCTTCAGCAAAAGGGAAGGTGCTTCGAGGACCTTCTGGAGAAAACTCGGTGAAGAATCTTTGGTTTCTGAATGAAGCAGTGTTTTCGGGGGCGAGGATTTATAAAGGAAATAAAAAGCAAGTAGCGAGACTCCAACGGCGCAAGCTTCAACGAAGAGCGCTGTCTGCAGGTTTCTTTGGTCCAGTAGTAATCCACCTAGAGGTGGTCCAAGGAATCCACTGCCAAGTCGGGCTGTGTCCAAGAGGGAGAAGGCTTTCGCCTGCTGTCCTTCGCCGACCTGAGAGTCAGCGATGGTGAAAATGGATGGAATTGACAGTCCGCTTAAGCATGCGGTGACGAGATTTCCGACAATGAGGATCAATGGCTCTGGATAGGCTGCCATTGATAACAGGCCCAGAAGATCTAAGAAGAGTGCAGCAAGCGCAATGTGATAGCTGTTGAATTTGTTGAAGAGTGGGGCCAGAAAGGGGACTGCAAAAACTTGAGCGCAAGTACCCGAGATGAAGATGCTTGCCACCAACAGTTCGCCTTTGTTGAGTTCGGCGAAGTGGAGTGAAATCGAGAGGCTGGTCATTGACCCGCACACTGACAATAAAAAATATGTGGCGGTCAAGGTGTAGATAGATGAAAGTCCTTCGTCACCACTGTTTCTAGGGGGATGCATTTAGGCTGCAACTGTTTCGTTGCCCTGGCCGCTGAACGGACCTGAACCTCCTACTGTGACTACTTCGGAAAGCGTTTCGGAGGTAAGCATTATTTCTCCCATATGTGATGACGATTACATACAACAAGGTAATGATGTGAGTCTCTCATTTCAAGGGCGTAGCGGAGGCAGCTCTTGCACTGTGTACAGGAAAAAGTAGTGCTAGCGCTAGTGACCTTCGCTCTCGTGCGAAACACAATAAAGAGCATGAAAAAGCTTGTGGTTGGCATTACTGCCGTGGTGGCCGTGATTGTGGTGGCGTTTGTCGGGTTTGTGGGATTCATGCAGTGGGTGGACGCAGACAGCGTGACCGGTGATGATGGCGTGGCCGCCGGATATAGCGCTGAGACAGGTGGCCCGCTGGAAGCGTCGTTTGCGGGCGAGGGGCCGCACGAGGTCGACGTGCGGCGTGATGGCGACGTGACCGTTGCGGCGCCGACAGGCACGGGACCATTTCCGGCGGTTGTCATGGCTAACGGCACGAACACGCCGCTGAGCAGCTACCTGCCCGTGGCGGAACACCTAGCCAGTTGGGGCTTCGTGGTCGTCGGCGATGAGACTCCCCAAACCGGAACCGGGGAGAATGTCGTGCACCTAATTGAGCGCTTACCGGAACTGGATTCTCGCGTGGACAGATCACGGGTCGGTATTTTCGGACACTCACAGGGCGGCGCGGGCGCTATCAACGCAGCGTCCCACACGGAGGTAGCAGCTGTGTATACGGCGAGCCCGGCCTCCCACAAGGTGGCAAAGTCCAATGACTGGGACTACACCACAGCGGGCGTCGAGGCACCGTTGTTCTTGATGACGAGCGATGGCCGTTCAGACCGCTGGCTTGTCAGCCCGTGGTCAGACTTGCAGGAGAGCTTTGAATCAGCTGGTGGTCCGGCAATCATTGCCCGCCGTCTAGGCGCGGACCACAAGGACGTTTTAGAGTTCGGGGACGGCTATGCCACCGCGTGGTTCCGCTACATTCTTGCTGATGATCCTGATGCGCGAGACGTGTTCGTTGGCACCTCACCAGCGGGCGCCGGTGAGCTAGCGAGCAACGCGCTTTGGGACCGAGTGGCCACCCGCGGCTGGTAGCTCGCCGGGCCTTTCGACATTCCGCGCGGTGCACCTAACGCGCTAAAAGTCATCTGCGCTCACACACCCCCTTCGGAGGAAGTGTGGTTCACAAAAATTGGTAGCCCTGATAAATTTCAAGTGAATTGTCAACCGGGCTGCGCCACGTCAGCCCGTACAAGCGGGACCGAATGAACCATGCAGACAAAGGAGAAAGGCCACGTCGAGGGCCTCTACATTGATGAAAACTTCGAGCTGCGCGCTGGGGCCGTCACGTTCGGAGAGAGTATTGAGGGCATAGTGCTTGGCGACGTCCCCCAAGCCGAGGCCGCCTGGCGTGCCGGGGACCCGGATACGCTGCTGTGGGTGCCCGGTTTCGTGGATCTGCACAACCACGGCGGTAACGGCGGGGGATTCCCCAACGGCGACTACGAGCAGTGTCTGGCCGCAGCCCGCTTCCACCGCGCACATGGCACCACGACGTTGCTGGCCAGCTTGGTCTCCGGCACACAAGAAGAGCTGTGCGCCCGAGCGGAGCTTTTGGCCCAGCTGGCTGAGGAGGGCGAAATCGCCGGCATCCACATGGAAGGCCCCTTCATCGCGGCGGCTAAGTGCGGCGCGCAGGACCCTTCGCGCATCGTGCCCGGTGACCCGGACTTCTTCCGCGCGGTCATCGCCGCGGCCCGCGGCCACCTGCGTTCGATTACCTTTGCGCCGGAGACGGAGAACGTCGACAAGCTGCTCGAAGTCTGCGCGGAGCATGGCATCATCGCCAGCCTGGGCCACACCGAGGCCGATTACGACACCACGCTGAAGGTTATCGCCCAGGCCAAGGAGCTCGGCGTCACCGTGACCGGCACGCACCTTTTCAATGCCATGCCCTCCATCCACCACCGCGCGCCAGGCCCTGTGGCCGCCTTACTCACCGCGGCGAAGGCGGGTGATGCGGCCGTCGAGCTCATCGCCGATGGCGTGCATCTTGTCGACGGCACCGTGGACATGGCTCACAACCCCCGCGCCTTCGCCATCACTGATGCCATGGCGGCGGCCGGCATGGCCGATGGTGACTATGCGCTGGGTTCGCTGCCTGTCACCGTGAGCGGGGGAGTCGCGCGCGTGCCCAGCGGTGCTATCGCGGGCGGCACCTCTACTTTGTCCCAGCAATTCGCCAGCTTCGCCGCGCGCCATGGTCTGGGCGAGGCGGTGCGTTTTACCTCCACCACGGCCGCCGACGTGTTGGGGGAGACGAATCTAGGCCGCATCGCGGTTGGCGCGCGCGCCAACCTGGTTGGCCTTAACTCTCACTACCAACCGGTGCGCGTCATCGTCGACGGCGCGGACATCCCACTCTCTTAAACACACAGGAAGGCATCTCATGGAAATCCTCATCCGCTCCACGCCGGCCGAAGTGGCCGTGGAGGCCGCTGACATCTTCGCGCACTACGCCAACGCCGGCGCCACCTTGGGCCTGGCCACAGGATCGACCCCGGTAGCGATGTACAAGGAGCTCATTACGCGCCATGAGCGCGGCGAGGTGAGCTTTGCCCGCAGCCGCGCATTCCTGCTCGATGAATACATCGGGCTGGAGCGTACCCACGAGCAGTCCTACTATTCCACCATCCGCCGCGAATTCACCAGCCACGTGGATTTCGATGATGACCTGGTAAAAAGCCCCGCTGGTGACTCCGATGACCCCGCCACCGCCGCGGCCACCTATGACAAGGCCATCCGTGATGCCGGCGGCGTGGACATCCAGCTGCTGGGCATCGGGGCCAACGGGCACGTCGGCTTCAACGAGCCGTCGAGCTCCCTGCAATCACGCACCCGCATCAAGACGCTGCACCCGCAAACCGTGCAGGACAATGCCCGCTTCTTTGACAACGAAGACGAGGTCCCGCGCCACGTGCTGACCCAAGGATTGGGCACCATCAGTGAGGCCCGCCACCTGCTCTTGTTGGCCACTGGCAGCAACAAGGCCAGCGCGGTCCACGCCATGGTGGAAGGCCCGCTCTCCGCGCACTGCCCCGCGTCGATCCTGCAGTGGCACCAGCGCGCCACGGTGATCCTCGATGAAGCCGCCGCCTCCCAGCTGGAGGACCGCGAGTACTACGTTTTCGCGGACAAGCACCGTCCGCACCGCCCACTCTTTTCCTAAAAACTCCATCTAATTCCTTACTAGTGTGAAAGGACTCCTCGCATGAAAATCGATGTCATGGGGCCGCTGCAGCGGCTCGGAAAAGCCCTCATGGGCGCTGTGGCGGTGCTGCCCGTCGCGGCGATCCTCAGTGGTGTTGGCTACTGGATCTCCAGCGCGGCTGGCCCGGATAACCTCGCCGCCCAGCTGCTGATCAGCTCCGGCGACGCGGTCCTGGCCAACCTGGGCTGGATCTTCGCCATCGCCATTGCCTTCGGCCTGGCTAAGGATTCCAACGGTGCCGCGGCACTCTCTGGTTTCCTGGCCTTCGCCACGTTTATGAAGCTGCTCGGCCCGGAGGCCGTGGCAGGCTACCGCGGCATCGAAGACCCCACCGCGCTGACCGGCGATGAAGCCCTGGAATGGGCCTCGGAAGGCTGGAACGCCGTGGGCGGCGGCAACGTCCTCTTCGGCATCCTCGCCGGCGTCATGGCGGCCTGGGTATATAACCGCTTCCACGGCACCAAGCTGCCGGACTTCCTGGCCTTCTTCTCAGGCCGGCGCCTCGTACCGATTCTTACCGCCGTCATCGCCATAGTGATTTCCGGCATTCTCTACTTCGTGTGGCCGTTCATCTACAACGCGCTCTTTAACTTCGGTACCTCTATCCAGGGCCTGGGCGCGGCGGGTGCCGGCATCTACGGCGTGGCCAACCGCCTGCTCATCCCGACTGGCCTGCACCACGCGCTGAACTCCGTCTTCTGGTTCGATGTCATTGGTATCAATGACATCGGCAACTTCCAGGCCGGCCAGAAGACCATCGAGGCAGCCGCGGCCGCCACCTCCGCCGCTGACTGCCCGGGCATTTGGGCCAACGGTCAGTGCACGGTCGAGGGTGTCGTCGGCCGCTACCAGGCGGGCTTCTTCCCAGTCATGATGTTCGGCCTGCCGGGCGCGGCGCTCGCGATGTACCTGCGCGCGGATAAGAAGAAGCGCAAGGTCGTCGGCTCGCTCATGGCTGCTGGCGCCTTGGCTTCCTTCTTCACCGGCGTGACCGAGCCGCTGGAGTTCTCCTTCATGTTCGTCGCTCCGCTGCTCTACGTGGTGCACGCGTTGCTCATGGGCCTGTCCGTCTTCATCGCGTCCACCATGGAGTGGACTGCGGGCTTCGGCTTCTCTGCAGGTTTCGTCGACATGCTGCTCTCCTCGCAGAACCCGCTGGCTAATAAGTGGTACATGCTGCTGGTCATGGGCGTGGGCTTCTTCTTCCTTTACTTCGTCATCTTCTACTTCCTCATCGGCTGGCTCAACCTTAAGACCCCGGGCCGCGGCGAGGACGAAGCCGAGGACGCGGAGGATTCCGTCAGCGGCGATGACAAGACCGCAGCCGATGCCGCCCGCATTATCGAAGGCCTCGGCGGTAAGGACAACATTGACTCACTGGACTACTGCACCACGCGCCTGCGCGTGGGTGTGAAGGAGCGCGCGCTTGTCGATGACTCCGTGATCAAACGCGCCGCCGTCTCCGGCGTGATTCACCCCTCTGAGAAGAGCGTCCAGGTCATCGTGGGCCCGGCCGTACAGTTCATGTATGACGAGGTCAGCCACCAGCTGCGCCACGGTTCCCCGGTCCTGGCTACGGCGGGTGCCGCGGGTGCTGCAGCCAGCGTGCCGGCCAGCGCCGCTTCCGCCAAGAGCGTCAGCGGTGAGACGGACGTCGACGTGCATGCCCCGTTCGCCGGAGACGTCGTCGAGCTCTCCCAGGTCCCGGATGCCTCCTTTGCGCAGGGCATGGTGGGCGAAGGCTTCGCCGTGATGCCGGATCCCGTCGATGCCTTCGACGTCTGCGCCCCGGTAGACGGCACCATCACCATGGTCTTCAAGACACGCCACGCCTTCGGCATGCAGACCGCGGATGGGCTGGACCTGCTCATTCACATCGGTATCGACACCGTGGAACTCAAGGGCGAAGGTTTCACCGCCCTGGCTAAGAAGGGCGATACCGTCACTGCCGGCACGCCGATCATCGCGGTGGAGGCGCAGAAGCTACGCGAGCGCGGCGTCAACCTCATCACCCCGGTGGTGTGCCCGACGGCCAAGCAAGTCGCTGGAGTCGACATTGCTCGCGAGGGCCATACCCAGCCAGGCGAGGTTGCTGCAACCGTCAAGCGCAGCAGCTAGCGGGCTGGATTAAATCCCAGACACAAAAACTGCCCGAGTTGCCAAAAACAACGTTGTTCCTTGCGGTGAGGGGCGAAGGTTTTGGCAACTCGGGCAGTTTTGGCTTGGGGGCCTAAAAAGCGTGGGCTAGTCGGTGCCGTGCAGCAGGCGCGGCACCACCTTGCCCGTGGCATTGCGCGGCAGCTTGTCCAGGAAGTGGACATCGCGCGGCACGGAGTGGTCGGCGAGGTTCTCGCGGACCCAGGCGCGGATGGCGTCGGCAGTCACGGCGTTGCCTAGGGCGTCCCGCGTAGTCACCGCCCACACGGCGATGCGCTGGAAAGTGGTTTCATCCTCCACACCGCCGGCATGCACCTCCGCGATGCCCGGCATGGCCTCGAGCACCTCGGTCACCGACTGCGGGTGCACGTTCTCGCCGCCGACGATGATCATGTCATCCGCGCGGCCCACCACATGTAGGTAGCCCTCGGGGTCGATGTAGCCTAAGTCCCCGATGGAAATGAGGCCATCGACCTTGTTGAGCGGGATCTTGGGGTTGGTATAGCCAATGAGCGCGGTGGAATTGGTCAGGTAAATCTCACCGACCTCGCCGCGGGGAACCTCGTTGCCTTCCTCATCGAGGATGCGCAACTTGGTGCCGGAGGCAATCTTGCCGCCGATGGTGGGATCCTTGGCCACCTCTTCCATGCTGGCCGTCGATGCCAGCGCTAGCTCCGTGGAGCCATAGACATTGCAGAGAATCGGGCCGAAGCGCTCGTGGGTTTCCTTGACGATCTCCGGGGTGAGCGCATGCCCGGCGGAGGCAATGAACTTCAAGCTCGAGGTATCAAAGGCCGAGTCCGGGTCAACCTCAACCATCTGGCGGAAGAAGACGGGGGAGGAAAGCAGACCATCGAGCTGGTAGCGCTGGATATCATAGAGTGCGGCCGCCGGGTCAAAGACGCGGCGGGTGACGATGGTATTGCGCAGGCCCAACGCGATGTTGAGGCAGGCCCAGCCCCACGTGTGGAAGATGGAGGCGGTCATCTGCACCTTCTGGTCCCCGCGCCACGGCACCGCATCCACGATGGAGGCAACCACCACCGGCAGCGTCGGCTCTGGACGCATAATTCCCTTGGGGATGCCCGTGGTGCCGGAGGACATCAGCACGATATGCCCGTGCTTGGGCCAAGTGGGAAGCTTGTGCTTCTCGACGTCCCGCGGATTCTCCACGATCTTGCGCAGCGTTGCCGCTTGCGCCAGCTCGGTAGGGATCTCTTTACCGGACTCGTGGCCAATCACCACGTGCAGGCCAGCAATGGTGCTAGAGCTGTCGAGGCGGTCGATGAATTCATCATCGATAACGAGCACGTTGATGCGGTTTTCCTCGATGCACCCGGCGAGCTGCTCGGGGGAGGAACCGACGTTGAGCAAAAAGATGTGTGCCCCCGCATAACCCTTGGCGGCCAGCGGGGTGATGATGCCGCGGCCATTGCGGGCCATCACGCCGAGGCGAATCTCCTCCAGCCCCAATGACAGCAGCCAGCGCGCGAAGGTCTGGGATTCTTCGCGCAGCTGGCGGTAGGTGAGGGCCCCGTCGTCGTCGATAAGCGCCAAGCGTTCCGGGCAGGTCATGTATGCCTGCTCTACTTCGCGGGCGGTGGTGAAGCGGTAACGCGCGAGGACCGGCGCGGTCAGGGCCACCGCCCGTGGCCCGCCGGCGGGGCTAATGAGGCCGGCGCGGAAGAGCGAAGGGATAAAGCGCGCGAGGGCAGCGGCGTGGAAGGTTACATCAGAAAGCTTCATAAGGTTCTCATCGAGGGGAGGGGAGAAGAGGTTACGGAGACGGCGGACTCGCCACAATTAAAACTACAAACTGTTAAAGGTGTTGCTATTGTTACATAAGCTTAGACCGTCAACGTAGTCTATTATGGTTTCGGTCTAGAACATACTCTTTCGGAAGGACATTAGTCACGTGAAGTCTACTCAGCGCATCGCTGCTCTCTGCGCCTCCCTCCTCGTGGCGGTAGGCCTGTCCCAAGCTCCGCAGGCAGTTGCCGGCGAGCGAAACCTCGTCGCCTTTGGTGATTCCGTGCTGGCGGATCCGCAACTTGATACCTACCTGGCCTCTCGGGTGGGCTCTTCTCAGCGCAACCCGAGCCTGAACTGCCCGTCTGGCAATAACTACGCCAAGCGCACCGCCGCCAAGCTGGGTATGCCGGTGGCGGACTTCTCCTGCTCTGGTGCTGTGTCCATGTCCCAGGGCCCGCAGGTGAACGCGCAGATCGACGATGCCATTCGCCGCGGCGCGCTCAGCGGGGATACGCAGCGCGTGCTCTTCTCCAGCGGTTTCAACGACACGTACAACAACGCCGGGCTTTCCGACGGTGACCTGCGCGCCCGCTGGGTCGGCGCCAACGCGCCGCTGATTCACAAGATCCGCGCGGCGGCCCCCAACGCCCGCATTCAGATTGTGGGCTACCCGACCATCGGCTCGGGCGACCGCTACTGCCTCCTCCACTTTGGCCCGAAGCCGGCCGACGCCACGGCCCTGCCGATGGTGCAGCGTTATGAAAACGTCGCGCAGTGGATGCAGGTGGATTTAGCGCGTGCCACCGGAGTTGAGTTTGTGGACATGAAGCCGATGACCTGGGATCGCGGTATGTGTGCCGATGCCGACAAGCGCCTGTGGGCGGGTCTGGTGGACTTCTCCGCGGGGCCGGGCAACCTGCCGCTGCACATTAATGCTCGCGGTCACGAGTTTGTGGCCAACCACCTCGCTAGCTTCTAGAGGGATTTGAATCTTGTTGGGCCCGGGCGACGCCGCCCGGGCCTTTCGCGTACCCTCGCGGACATGGCTGTTAATGAAAACGTAAATGAAAATAACTCCCAGCAAGGTCCGGAGGTTGTCCGCGGCGTGATTGCGCGCGCGAAGGGCGAGCCCGTCGAGACCGTCAACATCGTCGTGCCCGCCCCGGGCGAGCACGATGTCGTGGTCAAGATCCAGGCCTGCGGTGTCTGCCACACCGACCTGGCTTACCGCGATGGCGATATCGAGGATGCCTTCCCCTTCCTGCTCGGGCACGAGGCGGCGGGCATCGTTGAGCGCGTGGGCGATGCCGTTACCCACGTTGAGGTCGGGGATTTCGTGGTCCTGAACTGGCGCGCGGTGTGCGGCGAGTGCCGCGCCTGCAAGAAGGGTGAGCCGAAGTACTGCTTCAACACCCACAACGCCTCCGCGAAGATGACGCTCGCGGACGGGGATAAGGATGCCGGCACTGAGCTCACTCCGGCGCTCGGCATCGGCTCCTTCGCCGAGAAGACCCTGGTCCACGAAGGCCAGTGCACCAAGGTCAACCCGGAGGCGGATCCGGCCGCCGCGGGCCTGCTGGGCTGTGGCGTGATGGCCGGTTTGGGCGCTGCGGTGAATACTGCGGACGTCAAGCGCGGCGAGTCCGTCGCGGTCTTCGGCTGCGGTGGCGTGGGCATGGCGGCCATCGCCGGCGCGGCGTTGGCTGGTGCCTCCAAGGTTATCGCCGTGGACCTGGACCCGGACAAGCTGGAGCTGGCTAAGAAGTTCGGCGCTACCCACACGGTTGCGGCGAAGGACAAGTCCGAAGAAGAGGTCATCGAGGCCGTCCGCGAGCTCACCGAGGGCTTCGGCACCGACGTGGCCATTGACGCCGTGGGTATTCCCGTTACCACCCGCCAGGCCTTCTACTCCCGCGACCTGGCCGGCCGCATGGTCATGGTGGGCGTGCCGAACCTCACCAGCCGCTTCGACGTCCCGGCCATCGACTTCTTCGGCCGCGGCGGTTCACTCAAGTCCTCCTGGTATGGCGACTGCCTGCCGGAGCGTGACTTCCCCATGTACGTCGACCTCTCCTTGCAGGGCCGCTTCCCGCTCAAGGATTTCGTGACCGAGCGCATTGGTCTCGACGACGTGGAAGAGGCTTTCGCTACCATGAAGGCCGGCAAGGTACTTCGATCCGTAGTGGAGCTGTAAATGATCATTGAACAGTTTGTAACTTCAGGAAAGTTCCGCCTCGACGGCGGCGAGTGGGACGTGGACAATAACGTCTACATCCTGGCCGCAGGTAACGCTACTAGCGACGCCGAGTGCTACATCATCGATCCTTCCCACGACGCGGAGCGCGTCATCGAAGAGGTGGGCCAGCGCACGGTCAAGGGAGTGATCCTCACCCACGCACACAACGACCACTGCGAGCTCGCTCCCCAGGTGGCTGAGCACTTCGATGTGTCCATCTACCTGCACCCGGATGACCGCCCCCTGTGGGAGGAAACACACGAGGACGCGACCTTCGTTCCGCTGGAGGATAACCAGCTCTTTACCGTGGGCGATAGCGACTTCGTGGTCTTCCACACGCCGGGCCACTCGCCGGGATGCGTGGTGCTCTACATCGCGGATGAGGCCACGCTTCTGTCGGGCGATACTCTCTTCAACGGCGGGCCCGGCGCCACCGGCCGAAAGTACTCCGACTTCGACGTCATCATCGAGTCCCTGCGCAATCGCGTGTTGAACCTCCCGCCGGAGACCCGCGTCCTGCCGGGCCACGGCGATGAGACCACTATTGGTGCTGAGGCAGCGCGCATCGATGAGTACGTCGCGCGCGGCTACTAACTCTTAAACCTTGGCCTAGAGCTTAGCTCTAGGCCGGCGTGCGGGCGGCCTTTACTCCTGCCACCACCGTGGCGGCGAGTGAAAGTCCGAACCAGACCCACGCATCCGCCACGCCCGCGCTGAAAGCGCGGGCTTTTTCTTGCACTGCGAACTGCGTATCCGTGCTTAAGACCGCGGGCAGGGTTGCGCTGCCGTAGCTCACAATGAACAGCACGCCGATGAGCACGAAGAATGCGCCCGATACGAGGGAGAGGGTATTCGTGCGCACGGGGCCCAGAGTGACTTCGCGTCCGCGAAGCCACGACCACGAACCCACATCGAGGCGCTCCCACAGCGCGGCCAGCACAAAGAGCGGTGCGGCCATGCCCGCGGCATAGGCCACCATGATGAGCCCGCCGTAGAGCGCGCTTCCCGACGCAGCGGCCGTGGTGAGGACAGCGCCCAGGAGCGGGCCCGCGCAAAAGCCGGCGAAGCCATAAACCGCGCCGAGCAGAAATACCTTGCCCCGTGCTTTGCCGGACAGGGCATCCATGCCGGGGATGCGGAAACCACCGCCTAGGGCGGTAAAGATTCCCAGCGCAATGATGATCCAGCCTGCCACCGTGATGACTTGGCTACGATACTGCGCCAGCACCGCGGCCAAGCCCATGCCGATGGGCACCAGCGTGGTGCACAGGCCCAAAAAGAAGACCATGGTCTTGAACAGCAGCTGGCGCTGCGAATCGAAGGCATAGGCAAAGAAGGCCGGTACCAACAGCGCTGAACAGGGGCTGATCAAGGTCAGCACGCCGGCGATGACGGCGCCAAAGATTCCGATGCTCACAGGCTCACCCCCACTGCATAACCGCCCAATAAGGCGGTCAAGATAACCAGCGCGATGAAGACCCACACGATCAACGGTGGTTTAGGCATTGGCCGCCTTTCCCAGCTGCTCTTGGATGATCTGTTCAAAAGCCTCGGGCGGCTGCGCGCCACCAACGAACTGATCTCCCACCACGAAGGCCGGGGTGCCCGTGATACCGATCTGGGAGGCATAGCGGGTGGCCGTTTCAACGACCTCAGTGTAGGTATCATCCGTGGCTTGCTTCCGGAACTTATCCAGGTCCGCAACGCCCGCTTTCTTGGCAAACTTCATGAAGTCCTCGATGCCGAATTCCGGGTGGCCGTCGATATCCTTGCTGGCGGCATAGAGCTCGTGCTTGAACTCCTGGAACTTACCCTGCGCCGCGGCCGCGCGCCCAGCCTTGGCGGCCTCAATGGCGGCGGGGCCGTTCACGGGGTAGTCATTCCACTCGATGCGCACCAGGCCCTTTTCCACGTACTTCTTAAGGATATCCGGCTCGGTGACATTGGCGTGGCGGGAGCAGAACGGGCACTCGAAATCGGAGAACTCCGAAATCACTACGGGCGCATCCACCGCACCCACGGCGAAAGGATCGTTCTCCTTTTTGCGGTGCACCACCGTGATATCGCCGCTCTTGGTATCACCGCCGGGCCCGAACATCATCGGGTCACCCTTCCCATCGGAGAACTTCGTGCCGGGCGTGGCCTTGGCGGCATCTTTCGCCAGGTCTTCGGCTGTCGCCGTGCTCGTTGCGGTCTCCTGCGCTGCGGGAGTGCTTTCATCGCCGGAAGAAGTGCGCTCTGCAAGCAGGAAGCCAATGATGACGGCCAAAATAACAACGATCACCAACAATCCCCACGCCACGGGGCTGATGGTGGATAGCGCTGATTTCTTCGAATCACTGGTGGGGCGAGAGGATGAACTAGGCATGCGATTACCTTAACGCGTTTAGGCCCGTTTGGGTGAGGCGGCTCCTGATACAGGGCGGGGATGCTTAAGGACGTCCTGAAACTAGGCGGGGAGGCTTAAGCACGTACGGATCGATCAAATAAGGCCTCAGATTCCGTTGGTTTTCGGCCCTTATTTGATCGATATGTACCTCGGTCTCAGCCCTCTTGGGCAGCGGCGAGAAGATAACGGCCATAGCCGGACTTCAGGAGGGGCTCTGCCAGCTCCGTGAGTGCCGCGGCATCGATGAAGCCTTCCGCAAAGGCTGCGACCTCTGGCGAACCAATGACGGTGCCGGTACGCTTCTGCATCACCTCGACGTAGGCCGAAGCCTCACTCATGGAGTCCACCGTGCCGGTATCCAGCCAGACATCACCGCGCTGCATGCGCTTGACGCGCAGCCGCCCGCGGCGCAGGTACTCCTCATTGACGGCGGTGATCTCTAGTTCCCCGCGCGCGCTGGGCGTGATGGACTTGGCAATCTCCACCACGGAATTGTCATAGAAGTACAAGCCTACCACAGCGTGGTTGGACTTGGGCGCGGCGGGCTTTTCCTCGATGGATAGAGCCTGGCCTGCGGAGTCAAAGTCCACAACGCCATAGCGCTGCGGATCGGAGACCTCGTAGGCAAAGATGATGCCGCCGTCTGGGCGGTGGCATTCGTTCAGCGCGGTGGAGAAGCCGTGGCCGTCAAAGATGTTGTCACCCAGGACAAGGGCCACGTCATCCTCGGCGATGAAGTCTTCGGCGATGAGGAAGGCCTGGGCCAAGCCTTCGGGGCGCGGCTGCACCGCATAGTGCAGCATGAGGCCGAGCTGGGAGCCATCGCCAAGCAGGCGTTGGAAGGCGGCCTGGTCTTCTGGGGTGGTGATGATGAGGATCTCGCGTATGCCGGCCTGGATCAGGGTGGTCAGGGGATAGTAGACCATCGGCTTGTCATAGATGGGCATGAGCTGCTTCGAGATGCCCTTGGTGATGGGGTAGAGGCGGGTCCCAGAACCGCCTGCGAGAATGATGCCCTTCATGGGCTTTAAGCTTAACGGAGGGGTCTCGCGCCGGGGTGCGGCGGCGCGGGCTGGCGAACATAACACTTAACTTCCCACTTAACATAACACGTGGGAAGTTAAGTGTTATGTTGAGTGTTATGCTCTATTTGCGCAGCCTGTAGCGCTGCTTAGGGCTGCGTCCGGGTTCAGTCTTTTCGGCGATGTTATCGCGGATGAGCTCATTCAGTGCTTTCTGGACCGCTGTCCGGCTGAGCTTTGTAGCCTCAACTAATTCGGTTGTCGATACGGACGGGCTGCCGTGGAGCAGGTGTTCCACATGGTCACGTGCGGTGCCATAGCGTTCCTGGGTGGCTACCCTGCGGCGGTGGAAGATGATGGTGAAGCTGTCGAGCCGGTTGATAATTTCCGGTTTGGGCATGAGTGCGTCAGCTAAGGCCTGATGGATGGTGGCGATGCCCGTGCCGCGGTTCTCTGCGGCGACGCCGCCTTCCGGTAGGGGAATGTCCTCTAGGAACGTGGCAAGGCGTTGATTGCGGGTAGAGCTGACACCAGCTTCTCCAAGATTTCGGAGCGTAACCCCGCCATATAGGCCTCCCGGATTGGTGATTTCCAAGCGATCGACGAACATGTTGATTTGCACCTGACTGCCGCGAGCAGTCGGGGAGTAGTCACGGTGCATGAGCGCATTGACTAGTGCTTCACGAACAGCGACCAGTGGATAATCCGGAAGTGCGGTCCGGGACTTGTCGCCGATAAAGCCAGCGGTGCGCATGTTCTTCTTTACGATGTCGATGCCTTCGCTCACCAGCTCCGGAATCGTACCGTGAAGCGTGGCGCTGTCGAGAAGGCGGACACCCGTGGTGACATCACCTTTCGATGTTCCGGGAAAGAGCGCGAAGGTAACCGTTAATCGGGGGAAGAACTCCTGCGGGTAGTCTCCCATGACAAGAAGTGAGGCCAGCGTGGGGTGGCCGTCCTTGAGAATTCGCAGGCGTTTGAGGGCTGTGTCCTGTCCATTCGCAAAAGTCTTGGGGCGGCGCTCTTTCTGCACTTGGAGGAAGCCGTCAAGAGCGGCACCCTCGATGTCCTCCAGCGTGGCATCTGGGATGGCATCTTCATCCCAGGTCGGTTGCGTGTGCTCTTCAACGAGTCGATTTACTTCGTACTGGGACAGGCGCGTATCACCATCGCCGGTGCGAATATAGCTCCCTTAGTACAGCCCCCTTTCGGCCACATAGCAGGGCTTATCGCGCGCGGGAAGCTCGTCGATCTCTGCGACGAGTATGTTGCTGCTTTCAAATTCGATGATGTCGATTTGCGGGCGGACCGGCGGGATGAGCTGTTGGCAGCGAGTCTCCAATTGGTCTTGGGCAGTAGAGGCAGAGAACTTCTTAACTGGGGTGAAGCCGTCCTGCTCTGAAAGGCCGATGATGAGCGTCCCGCCGTCCCCGTTTGCGAAGGCACTGAGCGTGGAAAGTACTTCCTTGCTGACGGAAGATTTTACCTCTACGGATTGCTTATCGCTGCCGATGACTCGCAGCTGTGCAATTAACTCATTAAGCTCAGAAGGGGTCATGAGCAGGCCTTTCTCTCTACATACCGCTCAACATAACACATAACATAACACGTGGGAAGTTAAGTGTTATGTTGAGTGTTATGCTGGGTAAAGCCCCAGGTAGAGTGCCAAAGCGGCCCGCCAATTCATAGGTTTAAAGCCGGTGGCTTCAATCTTGGACAGATCGAAGGTGGACTCCTTCGGGCGGGGAGCCTCGGGCCCGGCGATCTCGCGGTACTGCTCGGTGCTCACCGGCGTGACATCCGCAGGGTCTTGGCCCACGCCGGTGAAGACGGCCATGGCGATTTCATCGCGTCCCACCGCATCACCGGAGTTGGAGATGTTGTACACGCCGTACTCGGCTTCGGTCTTGAGCAAGTGGATGATGCCCTTGGCCAGGTCCTCGGCGAAGGTGGGGCGCCCGCGCTGATCATGGATGACGGAGGGCTTGACCCCCTTATCCGCCAAAGAGCGCATCGTGGCCATGAAGTTCGCGCCATCGCCGAAGACCCACGAGGTACGGATGACATAGTGGCGCGGGGCGGTTTGTGCAGCCGTATCGCCCGCGGCTTTCGACGCCCCGTAGGCCGAGAGCGGGGAGGGCATCTCCTCCTCGGAGTGGACCTCTTTAGAGCCATCAAAGATGTAGTCGCTAGACACGTGCACCAAGGTCAGGTTATTCTCCGCCGCAATGCGCGCGAGCTTCGCCGGTGCGGAAGCGTTGACCGCCCAGGCCGCGGCGCGATCGTCCTCCGCGCCGTTGACATCGTTGTACGCCGCGCAGTTGATGATGGCGGAGTACTGCTTCCACGGGCGGGCAGGCGGGTTGGTGATATCGAAATCCTCGTGCCCGCAGAACTCCACAGCACCCAAGCCAGCAGAAGGCAGGAACTTCTTTAATGCGCGGCCCAGCTGCCCGTTGGCGCCGGTGACCAGGATGCGGCGAGGGGGCATGGGGGAGACGTCGGCAAGCGCGGGGTGCCCCTTGTCCTTGTCGGAGATCTCCGTCGGCTCCAGCGGCCAGTCCACCATGTCCAGGTTGACGCAGGTGTATTCCGCATCCGGGGACCAGTGGTCATTGACCAGGTAGGAGTAGGCGCAGGCCTCCAGTGCCTGGAAACCGTTGGCCACGCCGCGCGGCACGAAGACCGCCACGTCCTCGCGCAGCTCGTGGGTCACCAGCTGCCCGAAGGTGGCAGAGCCCTCGCGCAGATCGCACCACGCGCCGAAGGCCCGGCCGGAGGCCACGGAGACCAGCTTGTCCCAGGGCTCCGCGTGCAGCCCGCGTGTGACACCCTTCTCCGCATTGAAGGAAACGTTGTTTTGCACCGGTTGGAAGTCTGGCAAGCCGGCCGCCACCATTTTCTCGCGCTGCCAGTTCTCCTTGAACCAGCCGCGGTTATCCCCGTGGACGTCGAGCTGAACAATGAGCAGGCCCTCGATGGCCGTTGACTGCACCTTCATGGCTATTTATTGTCCTTGCTTCGCGTAGTTGGCTTCGACTTCTTCCTTGCCCGCGCGCCACCACTCCTCGTGGGCGCGGTACCACTCAATGGTGGCGGCCAGGCCCTCCCGCAGATCCGTGTAGCGCGGGGCCCAGCCCAGCTCGCGGCGCAGCTTGCTGGCATCCATGGCGTAGCGCTGGTCATGGCCCGGGCGGTCCGCCACGTGCTCAAAGCGCGCCCGGCCATTATCCGTCGCCCCCATGAGCTCACAAATCATCTCGATGACCTGGCGGTTATTCGTATCCTCCTGGTCGGCGCCGATGTTATAGGTCTCCCCAAGGCGCCCGCGGTCCAGGATGGCGAGCACCGCCTCGTTGTGGTCATCCACGTGAATCCAATCCCGCACCTGCTCGCCGGTGCCATAAAGCTTGGCGGGCTGGCCTAGAAGCAGGTTGGTGATCTGCCGCGGAATGAACTTCTCAATGTGCTGGTAGGGGCCGTAATTATTGGAGCAATTCGAAATGGTTGCCCGCAGCCCAAAACTGCGCACCCACGCGCGCACCAGGTGATCCGAACCGGCCTTCGAGGCCGAATAGGGCGAAGACGGGTTATAGGGAGTTTCCTCCGTGAAGTAGGTATCGGCGCCGATCTCTAGGTCCCCGAAGACCTCATCGGTGGAGACATGATGGAGGCGCACATCGTGGCGGCGGCAGGCCTCCAGCAGCACGTAGGTGCCCATGATGTTGGTGTGGAGGAAGGGCGAAGGATCCCGCAGGGAGTTGTCATTGTGGGATTCCGCCGCGAAGTGCACCACGGTATCGGCCTGGGCCACGAGCTTGTCGACGACCCCCTCATCCGCCACGTCCCCCACCACGAGCTCGGCGTCCACGCCGTCGAGGTTGGCGCGGTTGCCCGCGTAGGTGAGCTTATCCAGGACGGTGATCTCCACCTCAGGGCGCTGCTGGGCCACGAGCCGCACGAAGTTTGCACCAATAAAGCCGGCGCCGCCGGTAACAAGCAGTCTGCGCATGGTCTCCCAGTTTAGAGCATGGCAGCGCAGTATTAAGCCGGGAACTGAGGCAGCGCCTCGTGGTTGAGCCATTCATCCAGAAGTGCGTCCACGGCAGAGGGATCAACAGCCACCGCACGCAGACGGCTGATCAGGTCGTCCGGGGTCACAGTGGAATGCTGCGCGGCGGAGAGGTACTCACGGACTGTGAGGAAGAAGAGCTCATCGCCCAACAGACGGCGCAGCGCGTGGACGGTCAGAGCGCCGCGCTTGTAGACGCGGTCATCAAACATATCGCGCGTACCAGGATCACTGAGCACGATGTCCTGCTTCTTGCGGGCCAGCACCTGATAGTGCGAGCGTGCCGATTCATGTGCTGGGCGGCCGTGCGCGTGCTCAAACCACAGCCACTCGCAGTAGCAGGCGAAACCTTCGTTGAGCCAGATATCCTTCCACTCCGAAAGGCCCACGGAGTTGCCGAACCACTGGTGGGAGAGCTCGTGCGCGATGAGCCGTTCGAAGACGTGATCGCCCTTGACGTGGTTGGAGCCGAAGATGGACAAGCCCTGGGCTTCGAGGGGGATTTCCAGCTCATCATCGGTGATGACTACTTGGTAGTCGGCGAAGGGGTAGTGGCCAAAGAGCGCAGAGTAGAAATCCACCATCTCCTGCTGCTGGGCAAATTCTTCGAGTACTACCTGCTTGAGGCGGGCCGGTGCCCACGCACGGACGTTGGGGCCGAGGGGAATGTCGATGTATTCGCCGACCTGGACCGTGGCCAGATAGGTGGCCATAGGGTGCTTGACGCGGTAGTGCCAGCGCGTCATGGATCCGCCCGCGCGGCGGCGGGAGACCAGCTTGCCGTTGGAGATGACAACGAAAGGATCGTCGGCGGTGATACGAATATCGTAGGTGGCCTTCGCGGACGGGGTGTCATCACAGGGGAACCAGCTGGGCGCGCCGTTGGGCTGGCTGGCCACTAGCGAGCCTGACTCTGTTTCTTCCCACCCGATGTCACCCCACGGCGTGCGCAGCGGGCGGGGTGCTCCGCCATACCGAATGCAAAGCTCAAACTCTTGGCCTTCGGCGATCATGTCGGCGAAGTTTAGGCGCAGCTTTCCGCCGGACAGGCGGAATTTGGCCACGCGCGGCGCGTGCTTCGCCGTGATGCGGCGAGCCACCATAGCGCCGCCGAGGTCGAGGGTGAGCTTGTCTAAGTCCTCCAGCGCACGAATATGGAGCACGGCTTCACCCTGGAGCAGGTTGGGCTCCACGCGGTAGGTCAGATCCAAGTCATAGTGGGTGACCTCGAAGCCGAGGTTGAAATCCACCCCCGTGTAGCTATCTCGAGTGAGTGCGGCGCGGTCGCGAGCGGCTGAGATATGCGAAAGGGCGGTGGAAAGCAGCTTCATAATGCCGCTATCCTACCGCCCTTGTCCGGCTTGTCCGAAGCCAGGGGAGCGCGCACGGTGTGACGTGCGCGGCTTGCTGTTTAGGAGTTGAAGGCTTCCTCAAAGGTAGGCCAGGACTTCACCAAGTCCTCGCGCCAGCCCGGCCAGGAGTGCGTACCCACATTGCGGAAGTTGTAGTTTGCGGGGATGTTCTGCTGATCCAGCTTTGCCTTGAGCATGTGGGTGCAGTGGTTCACGGCCGCCTCGATGACGCCGCCTTCTACCTGCAGCTGCGCTGAGCCCAGATAAGCAGCCGCCGGGTTGTATCCCTTGTTGATGTAATAAGACGGCGTATCCTGCTCACCCGCGAAGCCCGATGCCGAGGAGATGTACAGCTTGGTGCCACGCAGCTTCTCGGAGTTCATCAGGGCGTCGTTGTAGCGGTTGTAGGCAGAGCCCATCGGGCCCCACATCTGCTCCGGCTGGCCGCCACCGCGGTTGACGGTGAGGCGCAGGAACTCATACTCGGTGGGGTAGGCGGTTGCGGCACAGCCGGCGAAGGAACCGACCGCGTCATAGAAGCCCTGATTGTGCTGGGCAAGCAGCAGCGAGGACGTCGCAGACATGGACATGCCGGCGATGGCGCGCTTATTGCTTGCGTTCAGACGCTCCTCCAGTGGGCCAGGAAGCTCCTTGGTCAGGAAGGTCTCCCACTTCTGCGGGCCCTTGAGGTACTTGCCGTTGGGCTCTTCCAGCCAGTCGGTGTAGTAGGAGAAGGCGCCTGCCTGCGGAACCACAACGTTGACGTCTTTGTCCGCGTAGAAATCCACGACATCGGACATGTACAGCCAGTCGGAATCTTGCTCGGCGGAACCAGCGCCGTTGAGCAGGTAGACCGTCGGGCGGTCCGGGTTCTTGGCCGGGATGACAGCCAGCGGAATGGCGCGGCCGTTCATCGCCGGCGACGTAGCTTCCAGCTTGAGAACGCGGGCATCATCCTTGTAGTGGTCATACCACTTCTGGCTCTCCACCTCCGGGGTGACCTGCAGGTCCGAGATGGTGGATAGGGCAGTGTCACCCGCAACCTGCTGCGGGGTGATGGTGGCAGCACCTGCAACGGGGCTGACCAGCGCGGCTGCGCTGAGCGCGCCGGCGGCGAGGAGAGAGCTAAGACGCTTCATTACGTTCCTTATTCAACAATTGGTACGGCGATTGAGCTTACTGCTCGGTCACCGCAGGATCTTCTGGCAGGGAATCAGCGAGGCCTTCGGTGTCTGCTTCCGCCTCCGCCTTTTTCGCATCCTGACTATCGGCATCGGCGGCCTTTTCGTTAGCGTCCGAATCCGCATCTGCTGAATACGCAGTCGCTACAGGCTCAGCTGGATCGACGGGAAGGCCAAAGGCGCGTGCGTAGGTAGGCCAGGAGGAGTTGACGTCATCCAACCAGCCCGGCCAGGAGTGGGTACCGGTGTTGCGCAGGTTAAAGACCGCGTCGACGCCCTCGCGCTCCATCTTTGCCTTCAGGTCATGTGTGCAGGCGTTCATGGCTGCTTCGATGACGCCGCCCTCAACCACGAGGGTGGAGGAGGACTTGAAGGCCTGGGACGAGCCCAAGGCATCAATCTTGGACGAGCCCAAGTCAGTTGCCCCAGCCAAACCGGAGTTGGCGGAAACGTAGACCTTGGAGTTGCCCATGTTGTTCTTCGTGGCGTTGATGAGGCCATCGTTGTAGCGGTTGTAGTCACCGCCCATCGGTCCCCACATCTGCTCGGTGCTTCCGCCACCGCGGTTCACCGTGAGTTGCGAGTAGAAGTTCGGCAGCGGCGTCGAAGTAGCAGCGCAACCGGAGTAGGAGCCGATGGCATCGTAGAAGTTCGGGTTGTGCTGGGCCAGCACCAGCGAGGAGGTAGCGGACATGGACATGCCGGCAATGCCGCGCTTGCCGTTGCCGTTAATGTGCTTCTCCAGCGGGCCAGGAAGCTCCTTGGTTAGGAAGGTCTCCCACTTCTGCGGGCCCTTGAGGTAGCTGCGGTCCGGTGTAGTCAGCCAGTCGGTGTAGTAGGAGAAAGCGCCCGCCTGCGGGATGACAACGTTGACGTTGCGGTTGGCGTAGTAGTGAACGAGGTCTTGAGTCTTCTCCGTCTTCGGATCAAGGTCCTTGGCCACGGTGGAGACAATCCAGTCCATGCCCTGCTCGGCGCCGCCGGCACCGTTGAGCAAGTAGAGGGTCGGGCGGGAAGCATCAAAGGTACCGTCCGGGGTGATCACTGCGAGGGGGACGTCGCGGTTATCCATTGCAGGAGCGGTGGCCTTGATGGTCTTGACCTTGTGGCGGTAATCCCAGTACTTGAAGACGTAGCCCATCCATTTTTTGTTGTCCGGGATTTTCTTGATGTCGACGTTCTTAAAGGTGACCTGCTTGTCGAAGGAAGCCTCATACTGTTCGCGGGACGGCGATGGGTTGCCGGCCTCATCCTTGGGCAGGTACTCCTCGAGTTCGGTGTAAAGGTCGAGCTCGGAAATATCGGACGGTGTAGCCTCACCGCTGATTTGTTCCGGTTTAACGTCGGATGCGCTGGCGATAGGGGAAACGACGGCGCCGAGGGCTAAGGCGGAGGCCGCCGCAAGCGTCGTGAGAGAGCGCGCAATCTTCATGGAATCTCGCTTTCTAAGTGATGAGCGGAAGTGTAGGGGCAAGTTTAAAAGATGCTCCGGACAAACCACCCTTGACATGGGCAAAAGCGCTGATAGATGGGTAATCCAGCACCCCCGAAGATAAGGGCAGTCAGACTAAACATACCAAGTTATAAAAGTGAATGGTGGTATTGAAGTGAAAACCGTGTCATAATCTTTCCGTGCCTATTCGTGGGCTATGTAACGCAACGGCCGTCTCCTTCGTTAGTGGGGCTAGGTACCGTGACCGCTTTTGGCGGCGACCGTCCTGCATCGCCGTGGCCTCGCTGGAGGGCGCCGCATGAAGCCGTACGCGCCGCTAGAACAACAACAGAAAGAAGAAGAATGAACTTTTTTGACACCATCCTCGTTTCCATCAACCAGGTGCTGGGCCAGATCGCTCACTCTGGCTCCTCCACCTCCTCGAAGGCTGCCTTGGACTGGGGCCTGTTCTAAATAGTTTGTTGAGGGCTGTGCCCTCGTTTTCTTTCCCTTAATCCCCTTCTTGGGGGTTAAGGGTTGATTTTTGCCCGAAGGTGTTTAAAGCATCCTGACTGCTATGGGCTGTCCGGCGGGTGCAGGGCGGGGGTGGTGGGACAGCGAGCATAAAGTTACGTATCCTGTAGAACGTGACTAATGAACATTTTGACGTTGTAGTACTCGGCGCGGGCCCCGGCGGCTACGTGTCCGCCATCCGCGCTGCCCAGCTGGGCAAGAAGGTTGCCGTTATTGAGAAGCAGTACTGGGGCGGTGTCTGCCTCAACGTGGGCTGCATCCCCTCCAAGGCTCTTCTTAAGAATGCTGAGGTTGCACATACCTTCAACCATGAGGCTAAGGCCTTCGGTATTTCCGGCGATGTTTCCTTCGACTTCGGAGTTGCACACAAGCGCTCCCGCAAGGTGTCGGAGGGCATTGTCAAGGGTGTGCACTACCTGATGAAGAAGAACAAGATTACGGAGATCAATGGCTTGGGCTCCTTCAAGGACGCCAAGACCATCGAGATTACTGAGGGTGATGACAAGGGTAAGACCATTACCTTTGATAACTGCATTATCGCCACCGGCTCCGTCGTTCGTTCCCTTCCGGGCGTGGAAATCGGCGGCAACATCGTGTCCTTCGAGGAGCAGATCCTCAACGATGAGGCTCCGGATTCCATGGTGATCGTTGGCGCAGGCGCCATCGGCATGGAGTTTGCTTATGTTCTGGCCAACTACGGCGTGGACGTGACCATCGTGGAGTTCATGGACCGCGTCCTGCCGAACGAGGATAAGGATGTCTCCAAGGCCATCGCCAAGGAATACAAGAAGCTCGGCGTGAAGCTCCTGACCGGCTACAAGACCACCGCCATCAAGGACAATGGCGACAATGTCACCGTTGAGGTTGAGTCCAAGGACGGCTCCAAGACCGATACGCTGACTGTGGACCGCTGCATGGTCTCCATTGGCTTCGCCCCGCGTACCGAGGGCTTCGGCCTGGAGAACACCGGCGTTGAGCTCACCGAGCGCGGCGCCATCGCCATCGATGACTACATGCGCACCAACGTTGAGGGCATCTACGCCATTGGCGACGTCACCGCGAAGCTGCAGCTCGCACACGTGGCTGAGGCACAGGGTGTCGTGGCCGCTGAGGTCATCGCCGGCGCTGAGACCCAGCTGCTGGGTGACTACATGAATATGCCACGCGCCACCTTCTGCAACCCGCAGGTTGCCTCCTTCGGCTACACCGAGGAGCAGGCTCGTGAGAAGTTCGCTGACCGCGACATTAAGGTCGCTACCTTCCCATTCTCCGCTAACGGCAAGGCGGCCGGCCTGAATGAGACCGCGGGCTTCGTCAAGTTTATTGCTGACGGCGAATTCGGTGAGCTCATCGGCGGCCACATGGTGGGCTCCAACGTTTCCGAGCTGCTGCCGGAGCTGACCCTGGCGCAGCGCTTCGACCTCACCGCTGAGGAAATCGGACGCAACATTCATACTCACCCGACGCTGTCTGAGGCTATGAAGGAAGCTGCCGAGGGTATCGGCGGCCACATGATTAACCTCTAAGGCCAAGGCGAGAAGCCAAAACAAGAACGCTCCCCCTCAATCCCGGCAAAGGGATTGAGGGGGAGCGTTGGTTTAGTGCCGTGGCGCTACTTCCTTTAGCTGAAGAGCTTGGAGGACAGAACGAACGGTGCGTTGACGATGGATACAAGAAGGCCCTGAATCTGGCCCAGGAAGTTTCCAGCGAAGCTGCTCATAATGGTAATCCTTTCGATAGGGGATATCGTTCACGTCCCACCATAAGCAAGCAAACCCTGGAAAATCCATGAATTTTTCTAGCCAAAACCATTACAATGCTTTTTATTGGCAATATATAAAGGGTGGTATAGGGGTAAACGTAGGGGCCAGAGCGGAAAACTGCCTGGTTATTGCTCCCGATTAATACGGTGCGACGGCGGAACGGTGGGCGTCGACCACCAGCTCTTCATTAATGGCCGGGAAGGCGCGTTGAGCGCAATTCTGGCGAGGGCAAGTGCGGCAGCCGGCGCCGATGGGGGTTGCGGCAGACAGGGCGTCGAGGTTGAGGCCTTGGGCATAGACTGTGCGGCTGGCGTGGCGCGCCTCGCAGCCTAGGCCGATGGAGAAGAGTTTATTGGTATCGCCGAAACGGCCCTGGGGGTAGCTCACCGTCCGTGAAATCCAGAGGTAGTTGCGGCCATCCGGCATCTGCGCCAGCTGACGCGAGATGGTGTTGGGGCGGGCGAAGGACTCATACACGTTCCATAGCGGGCACGTTCCGCCGGAATTGGAAAAGTGTACGCCCGTGGCCGATTGGCGCTTGGACATATTGCCGGCGCGATCAACCCTCACGAAAGTAAAGGGGATTCCGCGCTTGTTGGGGCGCTGCAGCGTGGAGAGGCGCGAGGCAATTGTCTCGTAGCCCACGCCAAAGACGTTGCAGAGGTACTCCACGTCATACCCGGATTGCTCGGCCTCACTGTGGATGAGGTTGTAGGGGAGCAGCGTGGCGGCGGCGTAGTAGTTGGCAATTCCACGCTTGGCCAGGTTGATAGAGGCGTCCGAGGTGAAGGGTTCTTCGTCCACGAGGGCGTCGATTAGCGCGCCCGCCTCGAGGAAACCCAACTCTGCCGCCATGCGGAAGGCGCGCTGGCCCACGCTCAGGCGGCTGGCAAGGCGAAGGGTGCCGCTCTCCTTGTCGAAGCGATGCAGGGTGCCGTCCATGCGATCGGTGGTGAGAATCTCTACGCCGTGTTTGGAAGTGAGCCGCTCATTAAGGGCCTGTTCAATGTCGCGAATGTGAAAGGGAATAACGTTGAGTTTCGCGGCAGTTTCCTCTGCGTGGATATCCAACTCGTCGAGGTAGTTCTGCCGGGCATAAAAGAAGTCTCGCACCTCGTCGTGAGGCATGGACAGCGCTTGGTTCCCGTCCGAGCGGCGGGTATCGGTGGCGAGCGAGAGCTTGTCACGAATATTGCGGTAGCGGCGGTGGATATCCACGAGCGTGCGGGCGACGGTGGGATGGTTGTAGACCAATTCGGACAATTCCTGAAGCTCCACGGGGGAGGGGCAGATTTCCTGGTCTTGGACGACATCCTGGATTTCCGCAAGCAGACGTGAATCATCATCACGGGAGAAGAACGTGGCATCCACACCAAAGGCTTCAGTAATTTTCAGCAAGACCGGGACGGTAAGGGGGCGCACGTCATGCTCAATCTGATTGACGTAGCTAGCTGAAAGTCCCAGCGTAGCGGCGAGAGTAGCTTGGCTGAGATCACGTTCGCGGCGCAGCTGGCGCAGGCGCGAACCCACGTATGTCTTGCTCATGTGAGCTAGGTTACCTAGTGCCTTTCGGTCATAACAATTGTTTTGCAAGGAATGTGTGAAGTATTTTAACTCCGCTGCGAAGTGGGGGTGCTGGCGGGGTGCCGAGCGGGCGATAGGGGTGCATACCAAGCGAAAGTTTGACACCTAAAGGGGTAGGGTCGTCACTCAGGCCACACCCTGTGACAAAAGTCTCATCCGTAAAATGTTTTCGCAAGGTCAATATTGCGTAAAAGGAAGTGATCAAGGTAGAGCGCTCAAAGAGGTGTGGCGCCTAAGGTGATCCTTGCCTTAACTCGTTTAAATACGGGGACCATAGGAGGGGGAGGGGGTATGCAAAGCAAAGATATAACTAGTGGTCAGCGCAAAGGTCTGCGTAAGGTAAGGGCGACAATGGAGGTGTCATGTCTGTAAAAAATCCTGACCGTGAAGCCCTCGCTCACGGCCGTATTACTAATGAAACGATTCGTCCTAAGCCAGGAATTCCGTCCTGGGCTTTGAAACTGACGATGGCAATTACCGGTCTGTTCTTCGCGCTCTTCGTTGTGGGGCACATGGCCGGCAACCTGAAGCTTTACTTGCCGGCTCACGACGGCCAGGAAGCACTCGATGCCTACGGCGCTTACCTGCGTAATCTTGGTGAGCCACTGATCCCGAGCGGTCACGCACTGTGGATCATTCGCATCGTCCTGCTGGCCTGCGTAATCGCTCACATTTACGGCGCTTTTGCTTTGACCGCTCGCTCGAAGGCATCTCGCGGCAAGTTCAAGCGCACGAACCTGATGGGCGGCATGGATTCCTTTGCCACCAAGAGCATGTTGGTTACCGGCGTCGTGCTTCTCCTGTTCATCATCTTCCACCTTCTGGACCTGACGATTGGTGTCCAGCCGGTTGCAGCAGAAGCTTTTGCTCACGGTGCCGTTAAGGCCAACATGATCGCAACCTTCTCGCGCTGGCCGGTGACCATCGTCTACATCGTCGCCATGCTGTGCCTCTTCCTGCACCTGACCCACGGTATCCGCCTTGCGGCTTCTGACCTGGGCATCACCGGTGCAAAGTGGCGCGAGGTTTTTGTTGTCCTGGCGTACATCGTCCCGGCCGTCGTGTGCCTGGCAAACATTGTTATGCCGTTGTCCGTCGCCCTGGGCTGGGTCAGCTAAAGGAGTTTTGAACCCATGACTAACGCGAACACTGAACTCAAGCGCGAGCACCCTGACTTCTCGCACCCGCAGTCCATCGTCCCGGGCGTTAAGCCGGGCCGCATCCTGGAGTCCCACGAGCCGCACGGCGTCCCGATGAAGGACATGTGGAGCTACCAGAAGGACCACATGGAGCTCGTCTCCCCGCTGAACCGCCGCAAGTTCGAGATCATCGTCGTCGGTACCGGCCTGTCCGCTGGTTCCGCCGCCGCTGCTCTCGGCGAGTTGGGCTACAAGGTCAAGGTCTTCACCTACCACGATTCACCGCGCCGTGCGCACTCCATTGCTGCGCAGGGTGGTGTGAACTCCTCCCGCCACAAGAAGGTGGATAACGACTCCGCTTACCGCCACACCAAGGACACCGTTAAGGGTGGTGACTACCGCTGCCGCGAGTCCGACTGCTGGCGCTTGGCCTATGAGTCCATCCGCGTCATCGACCACATGAACGCCATCGGCGCTCCGTTTGCTCGCGAGTACGGCGGCACCTTGGCTACCCGTTCCTTCGGTGGTGTGCAGGTCTCCCGTACCTACTACACCCGTGGCCAAACAGGCCAGCAGCTGCAGCTGTCCACCACGTCTGCGCTCTACCGCCAGATTGGCCTGGGCAACGTGGAGCTCTTCGCTCACCACGACCTGCAGGACATCATCACCTACACCGACGGTGGTAAGAAGCGCGCCGGCGGCATCGTGACCCGCAACCTCATCACCGGCGAGCTCAAGGCCTTCACCGGCCACGCAGTCATCCTCGGTACCGGCGGTTACGGCAACGTCTACCACATGTCCACGCTGGCCAAGAACTCGAACGCCGGCGCCATGATGCGTGCGTACGAGAACGGTGCTTACCTGGCTTCCCCGGCATTCATCCAGTTCCACCCGACTGGCCTGCCGGTCAACTCCGAGTGGCAGTCCAAGACCATCCTCATGTCCGAGTCGCTGCGTAACGATGGCCGCATCTGGTCTCCGATCAAGGAGAAGGATGACCGTCCTGCCAATGAGATTCCGGAAGAGGAGCGCGACTACTTCCTGGAGCGCCGCTACCCGGCCTTCGGTAACCTCGTCCCGCGTGACGTGGCTTCCCGCGCCATCTCCCAGCAGATCAACAAGGGTCTGGGCGTTGGTCCGCTGCACAACTCCGTGTACCTGGACTTCCGCGACGCCATCGAGCGCCTGGGCAAGGACAAGATCCGCGAGCGCTACTCCAACCTCATCGAAATGTACGAAGAGGCTATTGGTGAGTCCGCTTATGAGACCCCGATGCGTATCGCTCCGACCTGCCACTTCACCATGGGCGGCCTGTGGACGGACTTCAACGAGATGACCACCATCGACGGCCTCTTCGCCGCCGGTGAGTGCTCCTGGACCTACCACGGTGCGAACCGCCTGGGTGCTAACTCCCTGCTGTCCGCTTCCGTTGATGGCTGGTTCACCCTGCCGTTCACCATCCCGAACTACCTGGCCCACCACCTGGGTGAGGCCAAGCTGGCTGAGGACTCGGCAGAGGCCAACGAGACTGTTGCTCGCGCACAGGCTCGCATCGACCGCCTCATGTCCATCCAGGGTCAGGATCCGCACGGCCCGGCGTACTACCACCGCCAGCTGGGTGACATCCTCTACTGGGGTTGTGGCGTGTCCCGTAACGTCGAGGACCTCAAGGTTGCCATCGAGAAGGTTCGCGCACTGCGCAAGGAATTCTGGGCTAACGTCCGCATTACTGGCGACGCCAACGACATGAACCAGGTTCTCGAGTACGGTCTGCGCGTTGCTGACTACATCGACCTGGGCGAGCTCATGTGCATCGACGCTCTCGACCGCGACGAGTCCTGTGGTGCTCACTTCCGTGATGACCACCTCTCCGAGGACGGCGAGGCCGAGCGTGATGACGAGAACTGGTGCTTCGTCTCCGCATGGGAGCCGGGCGCTGCTGAGGGCGAGTTCATCCGCCACGCCGAGCCGCTGTACTTTGATTCGATCCCGCTGATGACAAGGAACTACAAGTAATGAAACTGACACTTGAGATCTGGCGTCAAGCCGGACCGACGCAAGAAGGCAAGTTCGAAACCGTGCAGGTTGACGACGCCGCCGAGCAGATGTCCATCTTGGAGTTGCTCGACCACGTCAACGACGGCCTCATCGAGGCCGGCAAGGAGCCGTACGCATTCGCTTCCGACTGCCGTGAGGGCATCTGTGGTACCTGTGGCCTTCTGGTCAACGGCCGCCCGCACGGCCCGGGCCAGAACACCCCGGCCTGCCAGCAGCGCCTGTTCCAGTTCAAGGACGGCGACACCATCAAGCTGGAGCCTTTCCGCTCCGCTGCCTACCCGGTAATCAAGGACATGATCGTGGACCGCTCCAAGCTGGACCACGTCATGGAGCAGGGCGGCTACGTATCCATGGATGCGGGTACCGCTCCGGATGCTGACACCCTGCACATCAACCACGAGACCTCCGAGTACGCCCTGGATCACGCTGCCTGCATCGGCTGCGGTGCCTGCGTAGCATCCTGCCCGAACGGCGCTGCTCACCTGTTCACCGGCGCCAAGCTGGTTCACCTCTCCCTCATGCCGCTGGGCAAGGAAGAGCGTGGCCGCCGCGCACGCAACATGGTGGACGATCTGGAGCAGAACTTCGGCCACTGCTCGCTCTACGGCGAGTGCGCTGATGTGTGCCCGGCTGGTGTGCCGCTGACCGCGGTTTCCGCGGTTACCCGCGAACGTGCACGTGCTGCTTTCCGCGGCAAGGACGACTAAGCTATAGTCATTCACAGGATTAACAGGAACGAGAGAAAGTTTCAGCCATGAGCGACCTCAACCCGGCAGTAGCTGATCACCACAGCGAGACCTACCCGGAGTTCTCCGGCAAGATCCAGGACTCCTACATCGAGGGCTACGAGCCCGTATCCTACGGTGCACCGCACTCTTCGTTGCTGCGCACCTCCACCTGGGTGGGCATGGGCCTGATTCTCTCGCTCCTGCCGGCAGCCGGCATCCTCATTTGGGGCCTCGGTACGTGGCTCTACCCGCAGGGCACCGCTGGTGCTGACTACCAAATCAACATCATCGTCGGCGCTATCGCGCTCGTCGTTGTTGCCATCCTGGCAGTCAGCTCCGTCCACTTCGGTCGCCGCTACTACCGCCAGTACCGCAAGGAAACCGGCCGCATCAACTAGGCACCTCCTAGGACGTTGAACGCCTAAGTTTCTGTACTGACACCACCACAACCCCCACCTCCAAACACACATGGGAGACCATGTGAGGAGGTGGGGGTTGTGGTGGTGTTTAGGGTTGTGTGGGGATTGGGAAACGCTAGGAAGAAGGTAGGAAACTAGGGCAAGGGGAGGGGGCTGAGCGCTTGGCGACGTTAATAACGGCAATAAGCTTTGATCGATCACACTTTGCTTTTGCCCGTACGCACTAAAGAGAATCTTCGTGCTGCTTCCTCTTATTATTTTTGGATTCTGCTAATGCAATCACGAAAAGAATGGCAAACGCCACCACCATACTTCCCGCGACCCATAGAAAATTCGTTAGGTTGATGACCTCGAACGCGAGCAGCCCAGCTGCAACTACGATGATTCCGAGGGGAATCAGGGATCGAGACATTGGCACGTGCATCTTATTTGCTCCCGCAACGTGCCCAGCTATAAGAACCGGAACGAGTGTAGTAAAGTGTCATCCTTTGATTATTGGGGCAAACTCCTCGTTCGCTCACATAGAAACCCAGGCTGCCGGCAATTACTCCCCCCACGATGCACGCGGCTGGGCCTGCGAGGCAAACTACTGCTTCAATGCCGCCTAGCCCTCCAGCAGCAGCCATCTTTTGTTCGAATGGCGTTAGCTCCAACCAGATTTGCCCATTCTCGAACCCAGCGCTCACTCGGTTTTCAAATTCTGCAGCCGTGGGGAAGCTCAAGGCACTGCCATCCGTCAAGCTATACACGTAGTGGGTTCCACTTGGATTTAGATTTCGTTCGAGGGAACTAGCCTCTAGTTCTTTGGCCGCCCTGTAGAAAACCTCCTCGGTACTGATACCTTCTTGTTGTGCATACTCTTCTAGTCGGTCGGTGGCCACGGTTTGACGCTCAGCGCTGGCGGGGGTATTTTCCGCCTCCGCTGTTTGGGGTAGGGCTGAATCGCATGCAAAGAACATCAGGGCCCCCAATGCGGCCCCAGCAAACTTCTTGGCTGATCTTGAGCAGTTCATAGCTTTCTTCTTATGGGTGGTTTCACTTTGAAGCTACTTGTCCTTTCCGAGCGCGTCAAGAGATAAGGGCAGATTTGTAAAAATTGGCCTCGCTTATTTCTAGGTTGGTGGTAAAAGGGGAGCAGGCGCTTGGCGACGCCCCTATCGACGGCGCCGAACCCTCTGCTCTGAGGACAGCCCTAAAGCCATGCGCGTGGCTCTAAGCGAACATTCCCTTACCGATGAAGCCGGTTGTTTCCTGGCGTAGATTGGGCGTGCTTTTAGGTCTGATTTCGACATCCAAAACGATTTCTCAATGTTGAATAGCCTGCGGTAATGCCCGATACCTTCCTGGGCGGGAAGATCGATATAACGGTTGCGCTTGATTGCGATATCGCCGTCAACAGCGCGTTTGGCTTTTGCTACTTGTTCGCTGATTCCGCGCAGGCTGCGTCTAGCCCGATCATGGGAGAACTGGAAGTGGGTCCTACAGCGATGTCACAACCGGACGCAAGTGTGGGGGCGGCTGAAGAACTACGGCGAGAAACTCGTCGAGAACATCGTCCAAGCAGTCGCTCGTGACCTCCTCGTCCACGCCATGACACTCGACGCAGACGGGTACGAATGCGACTACTACCGCAAAGATTAGACGCGCCAGAGAGGCAACTCGCGCCAGTTGTCAGGTGCTCCTGTGCGAGAAAACGGCACGATGGGATTGTGCGGGTAGGTGTGGAACAGCTTCGGTAGCCGGTCGGCTGGAGACAAGTCCAGTTGGCGCTGCAAGTATTGGATAAGGGAGAGCTGCCCAAACACGCGATTCATTCTTTCAGCTACGGGAGCCAGCCTGACGTCATTGTTCAGTTTCGGTTTGATGTCGTAAACACGGTTGAACATCCTTGCATGATGAGCTGCGTAATTACGCAGAATATTCAAGGATTTCAGCCATGATTCAAGCTGAGGGCCAGTTAGGCCGCAGGGCTCGGCAATCCGTTTGCGCACGATATTGGGCGACATGCCGTACAGGTACGACAGCATCCCCCAATCCATGATTTCGACAGCCGCCCAGATGGGTAGAGTCCCGTCATATTTGGATTTGTGGTGGGCGACGAAGTCCTCCCTCGACGCTTTCAATGCCGACTGGTGCTTTCTCAGCCACACCTCGTGCACGCTACGCCCGTCTTTGTTTCGCTGCCGTGCCCGGGCGCTCAAACGCTGGGGATCCAAATAGATCAGCGGGTCAAGGCGACCCAGTTCGTGACCGAGCTTGGTTCGAATAGCCAACTCCACGCGATCAAGCTCGATGAACACGCTGTGGCGCAATTGTTCGTCAAACCCATAGAGAGCTACCACCAGATCAAACGATGCTCCCTCAACGAATTCATCTCGGGCAGTGCCGTCGCCTTGGGAGAAACGGCGCATCGGGTACCAGTATCCGGACAAGCGGTAGTAGTTCAATTGAGCCAGCAGCGTCTCAGCATGTTGGGGATCATCCACTCGCATCCCACGCTGACGAAGCAATTCGACCTGTTCACCGTAGGTCTTGAACTGCTTCACCTGCTCCACGCGCACCCCTGTTTGAAACAAAAACGAAGACCGGCCCTGGACTCCCATTGAGGCGGGCAGCGGAACCGGTCATGTTGACTACGAGGCTACCTGGTTGATGACGCCGAGGCAAGAGCACGAAACTTGGAGCCATCGGTACGTTCACACACCAGTGTGCCCTCTGACCCGTCCGGATTTGTCGGTGCTCGGGGGCGTATGGGCGAGAGCCTTCCTCACACCGTGTCCGGTTTCGGTGCCTGCCGTGCCTGACAGGTGAGAGCCTGGCGCATCCCGCGCCCGCGATTGTCTACCCGGTTCTCGGAAAAGACGTTGGTCATGGCTACCGCGCTACATGCGTTCACCAACCACGAGTTCGGTACGATCCGAACCATCACCTCGGGCGGGCAGGTCCTGTTCTACGGCAAGGACGTGGCAACCGTCCTCGGCTACGCCAACACGAAAGATGCCCTGGTGCGTCACTGCAAGGGGGCGTGAATCACGGAACCACAAACGGGCCCTCGGCAGGCCGGCGTTCATAAAGCTAGGAGTCGATCTTAGTGTTGGTGGCTATCGAATGTGTCCGGTACGCCCACTAATGTTGATTAATGGATTCACTATTCCCCATCATTACGCAGACCCAAGGAGAACCAACCCATGACGCACCGCGCGGACGCAGGGCTTGAGCCGGCTCGGGAAATGTCGGCGTCGCAGACGTCGTTTGTGCCGCAGCCAGGAAACCAGGAGGCGCGCCGGGCGGACCTGCGCCGCTGGAAGGCGATTGCGCTGTCCTTCCTGATTGGTGCGGCGGTGATCTTTTTGGGGTGCTCGTGGTGGCAGGCGTCGGCAAGCGGGGCTCCCGTCTGGGTGGGCTACGTGCGCGCGGCGGCGGAGGCAGGAATGGTCGGTGGATTGGCGGACTGGTTCGCCGTGACCGCGCTGTTCCGCCGGCCGATGGGGCTGCCCATCCCGCACACCGCGCTCATCCCCAACAACAAGGACCGCGTGGGTGATGCGCTCAAGGACTTCGTGGAGGAGAACTTCCTCACCGCGGATGCACTCAGCGCCAAGGTGCGTGAGGCGGAGTTACCGCTGTGGCTGGCGCGCCAGGGCGTAGAGCCTGGGCGGGCGGAGGAGGTCTCCGCGTGGATTGGTGAGCGCGCCGCCAGCGTGGTCGCAGACCTAGACCCGGCGGAGGCAGAGCAATTCATCCGCACCCAAGTCATGGACCGTCTGGCAGAACCCGAGTGGGGCCCGCCGCTGGGCCGCCTGTTGGAGGGCTATATCGCGGAAGGCAAGGCGCGGCCGCTGGAGGATGACCTCATTGACTGGGCGCACGGAAAGATCCTTGGCATGGAATCCACTGTGGTCACCGCCATCGATGAGCGCATGCCCGGCTGGGCGCCGCGCTTTGCCCGCGAGATGGTGGGGGAGAAGGTCTACGCCGAGCTCGTGGAGTTCGCCGATGAGGTTCGCCGCAACGGCAACCACGAGGCCCGCCTGGCCATTCGCCGTAACCTGTCCAAGCTGGCCTCGGACCTGCAGTGGGATGAAGATATGCGCGGGCGCATCGAGGGAATCAAGCAGGAAATGCTGGCTTCCGATCAGGCGCAGAAGGCCCCGGCGGCAATGTGGGCGACGGTCTCCTCCACGCTTATTGAGCAGCTCACTGACCCGGAGTCCTTCCTGCGCCAGAAGATGACCGCCAAGGTGAAAGAAATGGCGCACCGGCTGCTGGAGGATTCGGAGTTCCTGGCCCAGGCCAATGCGTTCGTGGACAAGGCCGCGCGCTACGCGGTGGAGAAGTTCGCACCGGAGATCATCGCGATTATCCCGGAGACCATTAAGCGCTGGGATGCCCAGGAGGCCTCCGAGAACATCGAGCTCATGGTGGGCAAGGACCTGCAGTTCATTCGCCTCAACGGCACGGTCGTGGGTGCACTGGCTGGGTTGGTTATCTACACTGTTAATCATCTGCTTTTTGGCGTCTAACAAGGAGTGACGACCATGTCCGTATTTGACTCAATCAAGAATGCCGGTTCCTCTGCCTTTGATGTGGCCAAGGATTTTGGTGGCCGTTTCAAGGAAGAGCGCCAGAATCAGGCCCAGAACGCGCAGGCGGAACGCATTGCCCGCGCCGCTGATGCGGCGGGCATGGGTGATGGCACCGCGAAGGAAGAGTCCTTCTTTGACCGCGTGACCTCCACGGCCAAGAACATTGGGGAGTCTGTGTCCTCCGCTGCACGCGAGACCCGCAACTCGGAGTCCTTCGTGAAGGCTCGTGAGGATTTCAACACCGCCTTCAATGAGACCCGTGAGGGGGTTCAGGGCGCTATCAACAACGCCAAGGAGCAGCGCGCGGCGGGCCAGCAGCCGCAGGAGCCGCAGAGCCCGCGCAACCCCTATGCAGCAAAGCCGAACGACGATGTCATCGACGGCGAAGTCGTTGACGAGAATTAATTAATGCACACTTTTCTAAATATTATTTCGTCGATACCGCAGTACATTTTTATGGCGGTATCCCTTTTTGCCCTCATCGGTGCCGTCCTAGCGGCGATGACGCGGGAGGATGCCTTCCGCGCCGGTGACCGCCAGAACAAATGGGTATGGGTCGGGTTGCTCGTCGGTTCCGCCCTGGTGATGAACCTGCCGCTGCCTTTCGTTAGCTGGATTGGCGCCATCATCACCGGCGTGTACTGGTTTGATGTGCGCCCGCAGCTCAAGGCCATCATCAACGGCGATTATTCCTACTAATGCTGAATCTGCTTGAGGCCTCCCTGGAGGAGGTGCGGACCCAATCCGCGGGGCAGCAGCGAGTGCTTGTCTCCCCGCACCATGTGCTTGCCGCCGAGGGCGCCGAGCACGTCATTGCCGTCGCCGGCTATCCCACTGGGCGCCACCACTCTTTGGTGAAGGCGGCGGAGGCGCGGCTGGCCGTGCAATCAGGCGCCGCAGAGGTGTGGGTTGCGGTGGATGCACTGCTTGGCGACGCCACCTCGCTCCTCTCCGAGCTCGTCACCCTCCGCGAGGCCTGCCCGCTGCCCGTGCGTTTAGGGCTCATTCTTCCCGAAGACTCGCGATTGCCGCTTAAAGAAATAGCCCGCCTGGCGGAGCAGGCGGGCTATCAATCCCTTGTTGATCCGGGGTCCGTCGTTTCAGACGACGAAGACCTAGACACGCAGCTCACCGTAGAGTGCCTGCGCTCTAATTCTTAAGCCTTAGTTGGCCGGTGCCGATTCCGGTGCTGGTGCCGTGGCGGAATCGAGCTCGCTCATCGGGACGTCGTGGCCAATGAGGGTCAGCGTGAGCTCGCCAGCGCCGACGTCCACGGACTCAAAGGTGAGCTTTTGTCCCGCGAGCTGTTCCTCCATGCCTTCGGCCAAGGCATTCGAAATCGCGGAGGTTGCCTGCTCCGGCAGGTCGAAGCCGAAGAGCGATGCTTCCTTCGCATCGATGGCGAGCTTGCCGTCGCGAGCTTCCGGCTTGAGCGAGAGCGTGGCCAGGCCACCGGCGAATTCCACCTCGAGGTCATCCTCGGCATCGTTGGCGGCAATCGCGGTGACCACGAGGTTGCCCAAGGCATCATAGCCGGACTGCTCAGCAATGGCCTTCTGGAAGCTGGCAAGCAGGAACTGATCCGGGACCGTCGTCGAGGCCCGCAGAGTGCCCGCGACTGGCTCCTGGGACAGCGTCATGTCTTCGACGTGGACATCCGCAGCCGGTTGGCCAGCGATGTTGGTGCCATCAATCTTCAGCGTGGACGGGGTCTTCATATCCATCTGCGGAATCTTGCCGTTGAGCATGCCAAAGATCATGGGGCTAGCACCGAAGCTCACCTCCGGTTCCTCAGATGTCTCCACGCCCTGTTCCTTGGCGGACTCGGTGAATTGGCTCTTCATCTGTGAACCTAAGAACCAGCGCAGGCCGAGCTCAGCTACCAGGATGATGAGCAGGAGTACCACGAGTACGCCAATGAAGATTTTCCAGGCCGTCGAGGCGGAAGATTTAGAAGAAGCCATGACTACTAGTGTGGCGCACCGGCTTAAAGATGGCCAACTACCAGGTTCCAATCCACTGTGAGCACGTTATCCCGCAGGCGGCGGTGTACCGGATGGATGGGAACTGTGTGCCGGAGTTCTTCGCGCGCCATGCGCCAGCGCACTCGCGGGCCATAAGGAGACCAGCCGGCGGCGCGGTCCCAGGCGGCGTCGGCTGCCTGCAAGAGCTCGTGGATCGGCTCACCCGGCACGTTGCGGTGGATGAGGATTTTGGGCAGGCGCTCCGCGATATCGCTGGGGCGCGCAACGTCGAAGGGATCCCAGGCGAGGGTTAGGGTGCGTGGGCCGGAGGCGTCGAGAAGCACCCAGGCCGCCCTGCGCCCCAGCTCGTCGCAGGTTCCCTCCACGAAGAACCCACCGGGGGCCAAGCGCGAGTTCACGGTGTTCCAGGCTTTCTCCACCTGGTCCACGTCATACTGGCGCAGCACGTTGAAGGCCCGCACCAGCTGCGGGTGGTAGCCGGCCAGCTCGAAGCCGCCGAGCTCAAAGGTCACGCCATCGCGCGGCGGCAGGACGCGCTCGGGGGAAATCTCCAGACCCGTCACCCGGGTATGAGGATTAACGCTGCGCAGCCAGCCGGCCCACTCCACCGTGGTGGTGTGGGAGGCGCCGTAGCCGACGTCGAGCGCCAGCGGCTTACTCGTGGAGCGCAGCAGCGAGGAGATTTCCGGGTGCGCCACCATCCAGCGATCGCAGCGGCGCAGGCGGTTGGGATTAGTGGTGCCGCGGGTAATAACGCCAAAAGGCCGACCAGCGCTTTCCTGAGCCTTCAGGTTATGCGCGTGATCGGCCATGGCAACAACTGCGTTGTAGAGAGCTGTTTAGAGGTTGTTGGAGATCCACTCTTCGGTGAGCTTGCCCTCGTTGGTGTAGAGCTCCTGCAGAGCCTCAGCGACCTTCGGTTCGATGGCAGCGCCCATCATCGGGATGTTGACGGAAACCTCAGAGACGTAATCCAGAGCGGTGGACTCGCCCTGGCCCTTGTAGGTGATGTCGCCCTTGAAGTCGACCGGGGTGCCCTTGACGTCAGCGGTGAAGGAGACGGACATCTGATCATCGACAACCTCGCCGATGGTCACGGTGCGCTTTTCCTTGAGGTCCTGGGAGACCATAGCGCGGACGGCCTCCGGGAGGAGGGAGGTCGGAAGAATCTCGTAGAGCACGGCGGTGTTGCCGGTGAACTCGTGCACGGTGCCCGGTTCCGGGGAGAGCTTGGCCACGATGAAGTCCCAGTACTCCTGGGTGGACAGTGCCTTGTGCACCTTATCGATGGGCTGGTTGATGATCACGGTGTTTTCGCTACGGGTTGACATGAGTTACAGACTACCTTGGTAGACGTGCTAGATAAATTCCTGACCCTCGCTGATATTGACGGAGTCACGCTTGATTCCGAGACCACCTTCGCCGATCTCACGACGCTGCGCATCGGCGGTGCCCCGCTGGTGACGGTGCGCTGCGCCAGCGCTGAGGCCGCCATCGCTGCGCTGGCAGCGCTTGACGACGCCTCCCAGGACTACCTCGTCGTCGGCGGCGGCTCCAACCTCGTGGTGGCGGAAGGTCAGCTGGATGTCGTGGTGGTCATCCTCGACTTCGAGGACATCGACGTCTCCGTGGCCAGCGGCCTCGTGCGCGCTGATGCGGGCGCGGTGTGGGATGACGTCGTGGCTTTGTCCGTGGACTGCGGCCTGGGCGGCATCGAGTGCCTTTCCGGGATTCCGGGCAATGCGGGTGCCGTGCCGGTGCAGAATGTCGGCGCCTATGGCGCGGAGACCTCCGACGTCCTCACGCAGGTTTATCTCTACGAGCGCGCTACCCAGACCGCGACGTGGGTGCCGGCCGCGGACCTGGAGTTGGCCTATCGCTACTCCAACCTGAAGTTCACCGGGCGCGGCGTGGTGCTGGCTATTGAGCTGCAGCTGACTACCGACGGCCTGTCGAGGCCCCTGCGCTTTGGCCAGCTCACCCAGAACCCTGGTGAGCGCCGCCCCGTGGCCGACGTCCGCGAGGACGTATTGAAGCTGCGCCGCGGCAAGGGCATGGTGCTTGACCCAGAAGACCACGACACATGGTCGGCCGGTTCCTTCTTCACCAACCCCATCGTCGAGCCCGAGCTTGCCGATTCCATCCAGGAAGCAGTCCGCGCCACCCGCGGCGACGAGGATGCTTACCGCATGCCGCGACACGTGGTGCCGGCAAGCGGCACCACGTCGGGGAAGATGGAAAAACTCTCCGCCGCGTGGCTCATCGAGCGCGCCGGCTTTGCCAAGGGCTACCCAGGTGAAGAGTCAGGCGCGAAGGCAACCTTGTCCACCAAGCACACCCTGGCGCTGACCAACCGCGGTGAGGCCACCGCCGACGATATCGTTGCGCTGGCCCGCGACATCCGCGCCGGGGTACAGAAGGCCTTCGGCGTGACGTTGGAGCCGGAGCCCATCTGGCTAGGGGTAGAAATATAAGTGCGAAATATTTAAAATAGCGTTGAATTACTAGTTCGCCGCAGGCAGTCACTAGCTGCCTAGAAAGGACCTCGCATGTACATCCCCAAAGACGTACTCTTTGCCATCCTCCTCTTTGCTTCGAGCCTTCTCTGCGTGGCGGCGATCCTATTGATCCCTGGACTGTTCGCGGAGTTCAGCGCAGCACGTTGCACCTTGATGGCGAGTGTTTTGGGGCTTGGCGTCGCCGGGCTGTTCGTCGCCCGCACCCAGATCCGACGCCTCGAGTCCTAGGACGGGTGGGCCGCCGCCCCCGATGTCATGGCCATTTAGGCCATGACGTTGAGCCACTCTTCCTTGGCCGCGAGGAAGTTGCGTGCGGCCTCCTGCGCGCCTTCGAGTGAGTGGTGGGCGCCCCAGCCGCACTGCACCTCGTTGGCGGCGGGAACCTCAGTGGCATTGAGGATGTCATTGAGCGCGCCCTCGACAGCGCGGAGCAGCTCATCCTGCTCCATGCCGTTGGTGATGGCGTAGAAGCCGGTGCGGCAGCCCATCGGGGCAAAACCAATGAGCTTGTCGGTGTAGTTGCGCATGAAGTTGGCCATCATGTGCTCGACCGAGTGCAGTGCTTCGGTACCGAGGTGCTCTTTGTTGGGCTGGCAGAAGCGCAGGTCATACTTGATAATCTCGACCCCGCCGCCCAGGTCGGTGCGGTCGGCGACGCGGATATAGGGGGCGGCGACAAGCCGGTGATCGAGCTCGAAGGACTTTACGTTGATCTTGGTCTCGGTGTTCTTCTCAGTCATGCCTCCCCAGTGTAACCACGGCTCTGGCTGTGGCCCGAGTGTCCTTCCCCTGAATGCGCGCTGTGCCGCATACGCTGGTCAGATATGAGCGAAGAGGAGATTGACGGCAACGCTATGTCGGCCGAGGAGCCGGAGACAATCGTGCCGTTTAAAGGCCCGACCGTCCTGGAGGTCCAGGGCCACGATGAAGAACACAACCCCCTCGCCAAAGGCAACCGTCTGCGCAAGGCAAGCTGGGGGCTGGTCATCCGCCGTACGTGGAATGACTTCTTCCACGATGCCTTCATGGACCGCGCCGCCGGGATGACCTACTTCACGCTCATGGCTTTTGCACCAACGGTACTGGCCGCCTACTCCATTGTCACGCTCATCTTCTCCTCCCGCCAAGCGGAAGTGGAGCAACTGACCTCTGAGCTCGTCGAACAGTACGTCCCAGGTTCGCTTTCTGAGCAAGCACATACGGTCGTCGGGACGATTATTGGCTCCAGCGCGCAGGGTACGTTGGCCTTGATCATCTCCCTGGCCATTTCGCTGTTTTCTGCCTCGGCGTATGTGCGGGCCTTCTCACGCACAGCCAATACCGTGTACGGCCGGGTGGAAGGTCGCGGCATCATCCGGACCTGGTCGCTGATGTGGGGGCTGACAGCAGTCATCGTGGTGGGCGCGGTCATCGTGCTTTTTGCCAACTTACTGCGTGATGCAGTTCTTAATGAGGGGCTGATTCCGCTTGCTCGCAACGTAGGACTAGAAGATGCCGCCACGTACCTGGTGCGAATCTTTCTCCCGGTGTGGAACTGGCTGCGCTTCCCAGTCACCGTGGTTGTGGTTCTCACGCTTATCGCGGTGCTCTATCACTTCAGCCCCAACGTGCGGCCGGGGCGTTTTAGGTGGATTACCTACGGTTCCATCGTGGCGCTCGTGGGCACGGTTGTGTCCTGGGGTTTGGTGGGTCTCTACCTGAAGTACCTTGCTGCGGCCAGCGCCTATGGTGCGCTGAGTACCGTCATGGCGGTCTTCGTGGCAATGTGGCTGATGAACACTGTGCTCATCGTCGGCATCAAGATAGATGCCGAGGTGCTGCGCGCTAAGGAGCTGCAGCTGGGATTGCACTCCGAGCGTTTCATCCAAGCTCCGCCGCGCGCCGAGAATTCATCCCAAGCCCAGGCCCGCGCCCAGGAGAGCTTGGAGCAGAGGGCACGTGAGATTTCAGATAATGCGCGGCAGGTGCAGGACGAGCAGGCGGAGGAATCAGAGGAAGAACGCGCCTAGATGCCAAAACCTTGCCCCCGCGTTGCATGGATCGGCGATAAGTTTGGCAGATAGGGCAGTTGTGAAGCCGGGCGGTTACTGCACAGACTCTTCTGGAACCCGGCGTTGGCCCGCGGCCTTTTCTTGCCTGCGCTTGTCAATCAGTGCTGAGATAAGGAATCCAAACCCCATTACCGTTGTGGCCCTGGTTGACCACTCGTAGTCAGCGGAGAGCCACCCGATAAGGGAAATGACGCTGAGTGAGCCGACAGCTGTCATGAGGAATTTTTCAATATCCATGCTTCGTCCTCTGGTTCGTGGAAGTCTCGCAATCAAGTAAACGGTGCCTTATGCGAAAACTATCACGAGGCGAGGGGCACAGGTAGAAAAGAAGCCGAGGAGGCTCGCTTCTTAGCGGACGTCCTCGGCTTGTTCTTAGGGCTTGCTGTTAGGGGATCTGCGCCTTAGGCGGAGGGGTAGGTGCCGTCTTCGGTGAGGCGCGCGGAGTCGTCGAGAAGCATGGCAATCTCGGCGGCCTTGGCGTCGCGTGCCGGGAGGCGGCGGCCTTCGATGACCTCGAAGAGCGGGGCGCGGCCCAGCATGCCGGCCTCGAAGCGGGCGCGGCCGGCACGCAGGCGCTGCTCGGCGCGCTCACGCCACTGGGCGGCGGCATCCGCCCCGCACTGCTGGGACACGGCCTGCTCGAACACGCCTGGGTGGGCGTAGACGATGAGCGCGCTGACGTGGCCGAAGCCGAGCGAGGTCAGCGCCGCTGCTTTCACGCTGTGGCCCGCCGCAGCGAGGTCCAGCGGGGAGCGTAGCCACACCAGGTTCGGCGCCTTCGGGGCGATGAGCGGGTCGACGCAGTCCAGGGACACATTCGCCGGGATGCGGTGCGTGCGGAAGACGTCGATGATGCCGCCGGTCTGGAAGAGCGCGGCACCCGCCTTGGAGTGGCCGGTGAGCGTCTTCTGGGAGATGACGAACATCGGCTGGTCCTCATCGCGCCCAATCGCCGGCCACAGCAGGGAGTGCAGCTCCGACTCGTTGGGGTCGTTGGCGTTGGTGGAGGTGTCGTGCTTGGACAGGACGCTGACGTCGTTTGGCGTCAGGCCCAGACCGCGCAGCGAGCGCGCCAGGCGGGAGTTCTCCCGGCCGCGGCCAGCGCCCAGCGCACCCAGGCCCGGGGCCGGGATGGAGGTGTGGGCGCCGTCGCCATAGGAGGCAGCGTGCGCGACCACCGCGAGCACCGGCAGTCCTAAGTCGGCTGCTAGTGAGGCGCGAACTAGCAGGACCGTGCCGCCGCCTTCGCCTTCGAGGAAGCCGCCGCGGCGGCGGTCGTTGGCGCGGGAGATGAAGCGATCATCAATTCCCTTGGCAGTCATCTTCGCGGTCTCCGCGGTGGCGTTCATGTCACCGAAGCCCTGGAGGGATTCCACCTGGACATCGTCGATACCGCCGGCCACGACCACATCGGCCTTGCCCAGGGCAATCTTGTCCACGGCCTCCTCAATCGAGACCGCCGCGGTAGCGCAGGCGCCGATGGGGTGAATCATGGAACCGTAGCCGCCCACCAGGGATTGCATGGTGTGCGCCGCGATGACGTTCGGCAGGGCCTCCTGCAGGATGTCGGACGGGCGCTCCTCACCGAGGAAGCGGGTGACGAAGACCTTGTGCAGGGATTCCATGCCACCGATACCGGTGCCCTGCGTGGTAGCTACCTGACCCGGGTGAATGGAGCGCAGCAGCTCTGCCGGGGAGAAACCGGCTTGGGTGAAGGCATCCACTGCGCTGACCAGGTTCCACACCGCCATGCGGTCCAGGGAATCGAGCATGTGCTCCGGGATTCCCCACTTGGCGGCGTCGAAGTCATCCGGCATCTGCGCGGCGACGGTACGGGTCAGCGTGGCCTTGCGCGGCACCTTAACGGTGGCACCCTGGCGGCGGGTGACCTGCCATTCGCCGTCCGCCTCGACGATGCTGACGAACTCCGGGTCCGCGTCCTGAATATCGCGGGCGGTGGCCTCCGAATCCACGGTGAAGGTGACGTCACGGTCGAGGAAGACAGTGGTGAGATCGATGGAGCCGCGGTCGGTCAGGTGGTACTTATCCGTCAGCGTGCGCACACCGGAGCGTGCGACGACCTCATCGCGGAAGCGCTCGAAGACGTCCTCCTCGGCGATCTCTTCATCGCTCTCCACCACGAACCAGCCCGGGTGCGGATCCTCGCGCCATTCCACCAGTCCGGTCATCCACGCCAGCTCCAGCACACCGGCGGCGGTCAGTTCTGCGGAACCATCGCGCTGCAGGCCAAACTCGGCCTCGAAGCGCGTGCGGCCGGAGCCCCACGAGGAGACTTCGCCGATACCGGCGATGACCACCATGTCCTCCAGATCCGTGGTGACCTGGCCAACTTCTTCCTCCAGCCCAGGCTGTACTGCTTGTACCTGGTTGGGCAGCGCGGTGATGGTCGCGGGGGCGTCCTTATCCTCGTGCGGAACTGCGTTAGCGGTTTCCGCACCGGCAGCAAGCTCGGTGAGGGAGAAGCCTTCCAAGCCACCGGTGAGGTCCTTCTCCACCGGGGCATGCGCTGCTTGCGCGCGCGAGTCGGCGCTGGCCAGATCCATGAGCTCGGTGGAAATCTCCTCCGGGCTCCACACCTTGATACCGGCCTTCTCGGCGGCGGGCACCAGCCCATCGTTGCCGCCCATGAGGTGCGTGCCAGCCACCCAGCCGATCTTGGCCTGCGCCAGGGTGACACCCTGCGGCCAGCCGGCCTCGACCTTCCACTTGTTGAGGATGGCATCGAGCGCGGCCTTGACCTCGCCGTAGGCGCCGTCGCCGCCGAAGGTGCCGCGGTTGGGCGAGCCCGGAAGGACGACGTGGCAGCGCTTGTCGACGTCCCCCTGGCTCAACCTCGCCAGCCCCGCAATGGTGCGCTCGACGGACCACAGCAGCAGGCGGGCCTGCGTCTCGGTCGTTCCGGAGGCATCCGCCAGCGAACCGGCGACACTCGGCGCGGCAAAGGGGAAGGCCAGCGTCGGGGTCAGCGCAGGCTTGAGAATCTTGACCTCGTTGCCCACGGACTCGCGCTGCTCGGTGCCGATCCAGTCGATGAGCGCGTCGATATCGCGGAAGCTCGACAGGTTCGCCGGGACCAGCCACAGGGCGGAACCGGCAGCGCCGTGCTCGGCGTAGAGCGTGCGCGCGAATTCCTTGCGGGCCTGGCTGACACGGGAAGCGGTCATGATGACGGTCGCGCCGCCCTCCAGCAGGCGCTCCACCAGCGCGGTGGCGATGGAACCAGGGGCAGCACCCGTGACCAGGGCAACCTCACCGGCGAACGCGCCGGGGGTGGTGTCCACGGCGGCCTGCGCGATGTCCTCATGCTTCCACCAGCGGGCCTGACGCGCCAGGTCCTCGCCGGCACCGCGGAAGCTCTCCACCGGGTACTCGGCCTGACCCAGCGCCACGCGGGCGAGGCGCTCGCGGGCGATGGCCCAGGAATCGTCGAAAAGCACGGCCTTGTTCGCATCGAAGGAAGGCGTGACGGACTTGAGCCAGCCGGAGCCGAGCTCTGCCTCGACGGCATCGATGACGGTGGTGTCAGGGGCCTCGATGAGCTCCGGTTCGGAGTCCAAGCCCAGCTGGGAGAGAACCTGGCGGGCGACAGTCGCCAGCACGCCGCTCTCACCGGTGACGGTCTCGGCGAAGGCATCGAGCGCAGCGGAGTCAACCACGGCACCGCCACCGGCACCACCGGCGGCCGCGCCCTTGGACACGGATGCATCGTGGGTAGCGGCGACGGCTTGGACGGCGGCGTCGATCAGCTCGTGCGCCGCGGACTTCGAGGTAGCGCTCGCCGGCACGGTGCTCAGCGAGCCGCCGCGCACGGAGTCCTCCTCGCGGGAGCCGAGCAGGATCTCTGCCTCGACGTGGGCAACCCAAGACTCGGGCAGGCCCCAGGTGCCGGTGACGTAGTCCGCCACGGCGGTGGGCTTGAGGCCCGCAGCGCCGAAGAGCTGGCGCAGGCGCGCGCCGACGGCCTCACCCAGCACCGGGCCGAAAGCGGAGTAGCCCGGGGCGGCGGTGGCGACCTTCTCGCGGAGCGTGGCCACGTCGGCATCGGCGGCACCATCGATGGCCGGCACGCCGATTTCCGCGGACATGTCCATGAGCAGCTGGTTACGGCGCGAGGACACACCGTTGGTCAGCTCCTCCACGGTGTCGGAGTCCGCGATCTGATCCACGCGGATCTTGTTCTGGAAGGCGAAGAGCACCATGATGGCCTCCGCCGCGCCGAAGCGCAGCTCGGGGGCGTCGCCGGAGGCGGCGGCTGCGGTAGGCGCAGGAGCAGGTGCGGCAGCTGGCGCGGCCGCAGCCGGAGCCTCGGCAGCCTCGGCTGGTGCCTCGTTGGCTTGTGGTGCCTCCTCGGCGTCGGATTCCGGAGCGGGTTCGGCGGCGGGGGCTTCGGAGACGTCGGCAAGCATGACCTGCTCTTGGTCGCGCTCCACGTTGAGCACGCGGATGGTGCCCTCCGGGATGCCGGCGACGGCTAGCGAGCGGGTGGCCAGGTTGGTCAGGGTCGGGGAAGAAGCCAGGCCGACCTCGATGATCTGCTCGACCTTGCCAAAGAGGAGGTCCTGGGTCTCAATCCAGCGCACAGGTGAGGCGAACTGCCAGGACAGCAGCTCAATGAGCAGCAGGCGGGCGAGCTCGTGCTCGGAGAGGTCCTCCACCTTCAGCCCGTCCAGCTTGCCGGAGGGTGCCAGCGGGGCCACGGCGTCGACGAAGTCCTGGGTGAGCTCGAAGGGGCGGGCCACCAGGTTCGGGATATAGCGGCCTACCAGGGCATCGAGGTCCAGCTCCTGTGGCAGGAGCTCGTCGAGTTTTTCGGCGAAGGCCGGAACACCCTCGCGCAGCACGCGGGAGTGGAAAGGCACGTCGATGCCCGGGACCATGACCGCCGCGCGCGGGGCGATGGCATTGGCCTTGTCCACCAGGGCCTTGAGCCCCTTCTTGGTGCCGGCGACGGAGTACTGCTGACCGCGGATGTTGTAGTTAACAATCTCCAGGAACTCGCCGGTGGCCTCGGCGACCTCAGCCACCCAAGCGTCGACGCTGTCGGCATCAATACCAGCCATGTTCGGGCGCAGTGCCGCCATGGCGTATTCGGAGTTACCCTCCGCGTCGCGCGGGACCAGGCTGCCCATGGCGGAGCCGCGGGAGTAGACGATGTCGATGACACCCTCGAGGTCGAAGATATTCGCCAGCGAGGCCAGCGCTGTGTACTCGCCCAGGGAGTGGCCGGCGAAGTAGGAGGTCGGCGCCAGAGCGTCCTCGGCGCGCAGGCGCTCGGTCTGGGCATAGGCCACCACGGCCAGGGCCACCTGCGTGAACTGGGTCAGGTGCAGCACACCCTGCGGGTGGCGGAAGGTAGTTCCGCGAACGGTGAGCTCCGTCGGGTTCTCATCGATGATCTTCTGGATGCTAAAGCCCAGGTTCTCGCGGGTATGCGCATCGGCACGGCGCCACGCCTCGCGCGCTGCCGGGGAGGCCTGGCGGTCGCCCTTGCCCATGCCTTCGGCCTGGATGCCCTGGCCGGGGTAGACGTACGCCGTGGTCGGCGCGGCGAGCAGAGCCTGGCCGCGGGAGACCACCTCGCCGTCGATGCGGCAGGTGACCTCGAGGGCCTCATGGATACCCTTGCGGCCGACGCGCTCGACGGTGACCTCGATGTCATCGCCCAGCTGCACCATGCCGTACATGGAGTAGGTCCAGCCCACCACGCGGCCGTGGCGTCCGGCCACTTGCTGCGCGGCGGCCGAGAGCCACATGCCGTGCACCAGCGGTGCCTGCAGGTTCACCAGTTGGGCAGCGTTATAGGAAGTGTGGATCGGGTTATAGTCGCCGGAGACCAGCGCGAAGGGCGTCATGTCCTGCGGGGCGGTGACGGTGGCGCGGTCGACGAAGGAGCGCGGCGTCGGCACCACCTTGGTGGCGGACTTGCCGCCGCCCCACTCCGGTGCCTGGCTCGGCGCGGCGGTGCCGGTGGCGCGGCCGCGGATGGCAAAGCGGTGCATCTGCGTGGCCACGACATCACCGGAAGCGTGGTCCTTGAGCTCGAGCTCGACCGTGACGATGCGCCCAGAGACAGATTCCTCGATGGCGGTGCAGGAGGAGGTGACGTCGATCTGGCGGCCGTCGGCAAGCTGCTCCAGCGGCACGCGCAGGTCGATGACGTGGTCCAGGTGCACCGCGTTGAGCAGGCCCTCGATGACGGGGTAGCCATCCTCCAAGCGCCCGGAGCCGAGCGCGGCATAGATGGCCGGCCAGCAGGGACCGACCAGAACATCCGGGGTGCCGGCCTTCTCGGCTGCAGCATCGCCGCAGGTCACCGCGCTGTGTGCGGAGAGCAGCGAGGCGGGGAAGTGGAAGGAGTAGCCAGACTCGACGGTGGGCATCTCCGTGATCTCATCGCCCTGCTCCGCCGTGGAGCCGACACCAGCCAGGCCCTCCAGGAGGGTGAAGACGGAGTTGGGCAGGCGCTCCTCGGAGACCACCGGGGAGCCACCCGTGGCCACGTCCTCCGGCAAGTCTACTGGGACGGTGACCTCGCGAACGTAGAAGGGGCGCTGCTCCTCCGGCAGGTCATCCCAGTAGGAATCCGCGGTGATGACGATCTCCCAGTTGCCCTCGGCATCCTGGCGCAGGTCGAAGGCGTTCTCATCCATCTCATAAGCCGGGTTGGCCATGAGGTGGCCGTGCCACAGCAGGGTAGGAGAAGTACGCAGGAACGCGGCCTCATCGGCGGCGGAGTTCAGGCGGGAGAAAGCCTTCTGCGGGGTCGAGCCCTGCTCCAGCAGCGCATCCGTGGTGGCCTGTTCGAAGCGGGCAAGCAACTCTGCCACCGGCTCGTTCTTCTTGGTAATGCCTGCCACGGCTACCGGGCCCGGGATGATGCGCACCTGGTCGGCGGAATAGCGCTCATCCTGCGCCTGCCACAAGGTGTCCTTACCAAACCAGCTCTTGAGATCACCATCGATGGCGGGCACCCACGGCATGGGCTTGACGTGCTTATAGTGCAGCGAAATCCACCAGGCGGCATCGCGCGCGGAGACCTCGGTGGTACGTGCGGCGGGGTATTCGGCCAGCAGCTTAGCGACGGCCCGCGGGGCATCGTGGACGTCCTCAACGCTGGTGAAGAGGGTTTCAATCTGGCCGTGGTCCGCCGGGTTCAGGCGGGCCTCGACGCGGTGGAGGAGATCGAGGAAGCGGTCATCCCAGCTGGGATCCACGAACGGGTGGGCCAGCTCCACGAAGCGCTCGAGCCACTCCGCGTAGGTCATGGACTCCACATCGCCGAAGTAGGGTTTGCAGGTCTTGGCCAGGGCGTCGATGATCTCCTGGCGGTGCGCCGGGTAGTCCTCGATGTTCAGGGAAGTAATCAGGCGCGAGGCCGCCGCGAAGGAATTATCAAGGTCGTGGATGTCCGCCAGCAGGTGGGACTGCGAGGACGCCACGCCGTGCGCGCCGGTTCCGCGGCCGACCCAGCCATCGTTGTCCTCCGGGGAAATGCCGGTGGTGTTGACCAGCAGGTCCTTGACGGAATCCGTGGCCTTGGCTTCCTTGGTGGCCATGGCGACGGTGCCGATGAAGACGGCGTCGACAGGCATGGCGGGCAGGCCGTGTTTTATCGCCCACTCACCGGTGAGGTAGGAGGTGGCGCGGTCCGGAGAGGCGATGCCGCCGCCGACTGCCAGGTAGACGTTGGGGTGCTGGCGGATTTCGGCGTAGGTATCCAGCAGCATGTCATCCAGGTTGACCCAGGAGTGGTGGCCGCCGGCGTGGCCGTCCTCGACCTGCATGATGATGCGGTCCTCCGGGTAGGCCGTGGCGATGGCCAGCACATCCCGGATCTGCTTTGCGGTACCGGGCTTGAAGGAGATGAAAGGGAAACCGTCGGCGTGGAGGCGGTCCAGCAGCTCGCCGGCTTCCTCTACCTCCGGAATACCGGCGGAGATGCACACGCCGTTGAAAGCCGCACCGGCCGCGCGGGCCTTGGGCACGATGCGCGCCTGGCCGAAGTGCAGGTTCCACAGGAAGCGGTCGAAGAACATGGTGTTGAACTGTGCCGTGCGTCCGGGGCGCAGGTGCTTTTCCATGGTGGCCAGGTGCGAGCGGAAGACCTCATCGGAGTACATGCCGCCGCCGGCCATCTCCGTCCAGTGTCCGGCGTTGGCCGCCGCGGCCACGATCTCTCCATCAGCAGACGTCGGCGTCATGCCGCCCAGCATGATGGGAGACAGGCCCGTGAGGTCGGAGAAGCGGGTCTGGGTATAGGTGCGCCCGTTCGGGAGTTCGATGGTGCGCGGGGCGAAGTCGGCGTAGTTGAGGGCCTTGGGCAGTTCAGTGCCTGGTGTGGCCAGCGCATTGAGCTCCTGCGGGGTGGCGGCCGAGATCACCGTGACACCCGTGCCTTCCACCACGCGGCGGGTGAGGGTGGTCAGCGCGCGGTCCAGAACAATGAGGTGCTCGGAGTTGAGTTCGGCCAGCGTGGCCGGCCAGTCGTGTTCGTTGACCAGGATGGCCTCGGCCTGCGCGCGGGCCTCATCCACGTCGAGGCCGCACTCCTGAGCCAGCGCCACGGTGCGCTCGGCGGCCGGAGCGAGCACCGGGTTGTGGAAAGGAAGAGCCACGGGCAGTTCATCAAAACGCGGGCTGAGCTCATCACCGCCGACGGTGCGCTTCTCCAGCTCAGCGTTGAAGCTCTTCACGGCCTCGTCGATGGCGGTGCGGGTGGCAGCCAGGTCCTCCGGGCTGCCGGACAGCGCAAAGTGGCGGCGGCCGTTGACCACGGCGATAGCGGCGGTGCCGTGCAGGTGTTCAGTGACGAAGCTGCGCTCCAGGCCCCGGATGGACAGCATCTGGGAGCGCGGATCGGCGCCATTGACGGCGCTGGCGGCGGTGCCCATCAGGATCGCTAGGGCCAGGGCTTGCGCTGGCTTGTCGACGGCCAACGCGCCCAAGCTGCCCTGCGAATGCCCAGCGCGCTCGTCGATGTCGACGCCCAGGTCGCGCAGCTGCTCGATAGCGGCAATCTGGCCGAGGACGATGCCGGGGATGGAGACCGCCGGCAGGGCGTCGAGGGAAGTGGACTCGGTGGCACCAGCAATGAGCTGCTCGAGGCGCTCGAGGGCGCCGGGACAGGTGGAGGCGATGGTGCGTGCGGCGGGGCCGGTGAGGCTGCGTGCCTGGGCGAGGGTCTCGCGCAGGGTGTCAGCAGTGGCGGCAGACTGCGCGGCGGTGGTGATGAAACCCTGCCAATCGGAGCCTTGTCCGGCGAAAAGTACGGCCGGGCGGGGCATGGAATGCAGCATAGTAACAGGCATCTTTCCTCTTTTGAGCTGATGGGGAACGGTTTTATGACAAGCTGCGGGCAGAATTAGTTAGCCCTACAGAACAATCATGATGTGCCACCGTAGTCGAAGCTTTCACGCAAAGCTGTCTCCCGCGCGGAAAATGTGAGGTTTTTCTCACGTTTGGGTGCGGGTGCACTCTTAAGGGTCCTGCCGCGCGAAATTGCGCAACCTTTTGTATTCTTGGCCTCACTGCGGCGGCTCGGGGAGGAGTGGGGTGGCTCAGCAACGGTTCGCGCAGCATAGAGAAAAGAAAATCAAGGGGGGACAATGTCTCAATCAGCAACCAAGAAAACAATCAAGACACCGGCTCGGATTAGTAAGAGCCGAGTTATCAAAACCATGACCAAGCTGGCAGGCAAGCTTGAGGAAGATTCCTCAACCGGCATGCCGACCATCAAGATTGCGGGCGGATTCTTAAGTATCGACGTCAACGAGGAAATGGGTGGCCTCTGCGTGCTCGGGTATTGGGGTGGCGCGGTGTGCTTCGACCCAGACCGGCAGCCTTTGCGCATGGAGGTCAACGATCTCAACGGCGGTGGAATCTCCGGCAACCTCGTGGCCGAGCCCTGTGGAAGCTCCGACATGCGCACCCACTTGCGGATCTTCGCACCGCCTTATCTGCCGTCGACGGCCACGAATGCTCAGCTCAAGAGCATCATCGCGGGCTATGCAGTCGAAATGTCAGCGGTCTTCGCGCGCCTGGATGAGCAGTTTCCGGAGCATCCCTCGAAGCCGCGCAAAGGGGCCGGGATCAAGCCGGTCTCTCCCCATTATTTCAGCGAAGCTTATGGTGTTTCAGTAGTGGGGATGTGGCGGGTCCACGAGCGCGCGACGCGCCTGGCGATGGTCGGCACGCCCGTCCATGTGGTGGATCACCGGAATGGGGCCGTGAGCATTCTCATTAATGAACACGCGATCACTATTGAATCCGCGCGTGATGGCTCCGGAGATATTGAACTCAGCCTCGTCACACCCTCCGGCCGCTGTGCCTGTGACCTTGATGCGCTCGTGCGCTGGGCCGAGTTTATGAATGATGATCAATACGTTTACTCCGCGCGCATCGAGGTAGTGAACCTCGATGGCGGCGAAGAACAGGACCTGGTTCTGGTGACCACGGCCCGTATTCCCACGAAGTGGGGCTACACCGATGAGCAGCTGGATTGGCAGCTCAGCACGTTGGTGAGCCAGCTTGTCGGTGCTGGTGAAGCGTTCTACCGAACCTTCAACCCTATGCGCGTGATGCGCTATATCGACCGCGCTGCCTAGGCCGGTGCCTCTTCTCCAAGCAGCTTCAGGAGGTCCTTCTGTACTTCGCGGCGGCGGACCTTCCCCAGCTGGTCGGAGGCCAGGTGCTCGAAGTGGTAGAAGGTGCGCGGCACCTTGTAGCGGGTCAGGCGCTCGCGGCAGTAGTCCTTGAGACCCTCCGGGTCGAGCACCGCGCCGTCCTCCAGGATGATGCAGGCCACGACGTCCTCGGATCCATCCGCACGCGGACGGCCAACGACAGCCACGTTGGTGACGTCTGGGTGCTGGCGGATCACGTCTTCCACCTCGGCCGGGTAAATGTTGAAGCCGCCGGTAATGATCATTTCCTTGATGCGGGAGACGATCTTGATGAAGCCATCGGACTCCATAACCGCCATGTCGCCCGTGCAGTACCAGCCGTCGTGGAAAGCCTGCTCGGTGGCTTCCGGCATGTTGAAATAGCCCTTGAATACCTGCGGTCCGCGCACGAGGAGCTCGCCCGCGGTGCCATCCGGCTGGGTCTCGCTGAGGTTGTCTGGGTTGCCGATGCGCACCTCGGTATCCGGGAAGGGGATGCCGATGTAGCCGGGGCGGCGGTTCTTGTTGAGCGGGTTCGCGGCCACGATCGGCGAGGTTTCCGTGAGCCCGTAGCCTTCTACGAGCAGGCCGCCGGTGACCGTTTCCCATTCCTCAACGATCTCCGCCGGTAGCGCCGCTGCGCCCGAAAGGCTGTTCTCGATGCCGTGCAGATCGATGCCCCGTTCCTGGGCCGCTTCCATGACCTTGGCGTAGATCGTGGGCACGCCCGGCATCCAAGTAGGGCGGCGCTTCTTCATGATCTCGAGAAGAAGCGGCACCTTGGGAGCTGGGGTGAGGACGAGCTCACCGCCGATGTGCACGCCGAGGGCGGCGATAAGGGTGAGGCCGTAGACATGGAAGAGGGGGAGGGCGGCGAGCATGCGCTCGGCCTTGTTGCCCAATTCGGGGACCCATGCTTCCGCCATCTTCATGTTGCAATACAGGTTGGAGTGGGTCAGCTCCGCGCCTTTGGGCCTGCCGGTGGTTCCGGATGTGTAGAGAATGAGTGCGGTGTCATTGAGATCGACCTTCGCATCCTCCAGCTTGTAGCCCTGCCCGCCGATGGCGCGCCCCGTGAGCACGTTCCACGGCACGGTATTGGGAGCGGCAACTGAGAGCTCCGCGCGCTTGTCCTTGATGAAGGGAAGCGGCAAGCGCAACAGCAGCTGCTTGCGGCGCGGCATGGCCTCGATCATGTTGACCGTAACAATCGTTTCGAGCGGTGTGGAATCACGCAGCTTCTCAAAGGTGGGGCTCGCCTTATCCCAGACCACGGCCACGCGGGCGGCGTGATCCTGGAAGAGGGGCTCGAGCTCAGCCGTGGTGTAGAGCGGGTTGTGCTCCACGACGGTCGCCCCCAGTTTCAGGATGGCGTAGAACACCGCCACGTGTTGGGGGCAGTTGGGCAGTGCCACGGCGACGCGATCACCGGGACGGATGCCGAAGGCCTTGAGGCCCGCCGCGGCGGCGCGCACGTGGGTATCGAGTTCGCGGTAGGTCATCTGGTGACCGAAGAACCACGTCGCCGGCCTGTCGCCGAATTCCTCCACGGTCTCTCGGTAGGAGTCCAAAAGCGTTTCGGTGCCGTAGTCCAGATTAGGTTTAGTCCACTCAGGGTAGTACTGGAGCCAGGCTTTCGTCTCAAAGGCGGAAGAGGCCTGAGCGGGGGCTTCGGTCATGTTCGCGAACTCCTTAGGTGGTCAAACTTGTTATGTGTGAAACAGTATAACTAATTTGTGACGGGAGTCTCGCAAATCTTTGCAAAGTTGCTTGCAGTAACGAAATCTTTTCGGGATAAATCAATAGCCCCGGTGATGTGCGTTTATCGCGCAGGGATCGGTTCCGGGGCTATGGAGTGCTACTTCTCCGCTTTGAGGCGCTCGAGCAGATCCGCCTGAACCTCGCGGCGGCGAATCTTGCCCAGCTGGTCGGTGGCCAGCTTTTCGAAGTGGTAGAAGGTGCGCGGCACCTTGTAGCGGGTCAGGCGCTCGCGGCAGTAGTCCTTGAGGCCTTCGGGGTCGAGCGCGGCGCCGTCGTTAAGCACGATGCAGGCCACGACGTCCTCCGAACCGTCCGAACGCGGGCGGCCCACCACGGCGGCCTCCGCCACATCTGGGTGATCCAGCAGGGTTTCCTCAACCTCACCGGGGTAGACGTTGAATCCGCCGGTGATGATGATCTCCTTGATGCGGCTGACCAGGCGGATAAAGCCGTCTTCCTCCATCACACCCATATCGCCCGTGCGGAACCAACCATTGTGGAAGGCCTTCTCTGTGGCTTCCTCATCGCCGAAGTAGCCCTTAAAGATCTGCGGGCCGCGGGCCAGCACCTCACCTTCTTCGCCATCCGGCATGGTCTCATCAAGGTTGTCCGGGTTGGCAATGCGAATCTCGGTATCCGGGAAGGGGATACCCACGTAGCCGGGGCGGCGGGCATCACTCATCGGGTTACCCACGATGATGGGCGAACACTCCGTCAGGCCATAGCCCTCCACGAGCATGCCGCCGGTGTACTTCTCCCACTTCTCCACGGTATTGACAGGCAGGGTCGACGCTCCGGAGAAGGCCGCGCGCACGCCGTCCAGGGAGACGTCATCTTCTTCCGCCTTCGCCACGATGCGCTCGTACAGGGTTGGCACGCCCGGCACCCAGGTCGGGGTGTGCTTCTTCATCAGGTCCATGATGAGCGGCATCTGCGGGCTCGGCAGCAGAACCAGCTCGCTGGCGATGAGCGGTGCCAAGGTGGCGTTCATGGTCAGGCCGTAGGCGTGGAAGAAAGGCAAGGCTGCGAGCATGCGCTCCGGAGAATCGCCCAGGCCCGGGACCCAGTGCTTGCCCATGAGCAGGTTGGAGAAAAGGTTGCCGTGGGTCAGCTCCGCGCCCTTGGGGCTACCGGTGGTGCCGGAGGTATAGAGGATGAGCGCGGTGGTGTCCTTGGTGACTGCCTCCGGGGTGAGGACGTCAGAACCATCGCCGCCAATGGCGTTGCCCACGAGGGACTCCCACGGCACCGTGTTCGGTGCCGGGGCGGTGAGCTGATCGCGCTTGGACTTCAGCGGCGGGATAGGCAGGCGCAGGGCCAGGCGCTGAGGTGTCGGCATCGCGTTGATCATATTGATGGAGACGACGGTCTCCAGGGAGGTCGTCGGGCGCAGCTTCTCCAAGGTGGAGGCCGTCTTATCCCAGGAAATAGCGATGCGCGCGCCGTGGTTCTGGAACAAGCCCTCCAGCTCGTGGGCAGTGTAGAGAGGGTTGTGCAAAACCGCGATGGCGCCCAGCTTGAGCACGGCCCAGAAGGAGGCGATGAACTGCGGGCAGTTGGGGGCGACGATGGCCACGCGGTCCCCCGGGCGCACCCCGAAGGCGCGCAGGCCGGCGGCGGCGCGGCGGACCTGCTTATCCAGCTCGGCGTAGGTTTGCGTGCGGCCGAAGAAGTAGGTTGCCGGCTTGTCGGGGTGGAGCGCGAGGTTGTTGTCGTAAACGTCGAGAAGCGTGGTGTCCCCGTATTCCAGGCTGTGCGGTGTCCACTCTGGGTAGTACTGGAGCCACGCATTGGACTCGTATGCCGACATCGATTCACCTTTCGGTCGCGTAGGTTAAGGTACGGGCCAGTATAACGCGGGTCGTTTCGGGATACACTGGGAAATTATGCGCATCGCGATGATTTCCATGCATACCTCGCCCCTTGAGCAGCCCGGTTCCGGGGATGCGGGTGGCATGAACGTCTACGTTCTCAACACTGCTCGCCAGCTCGCACGTCGCGGCGTGGAGGTCGATATTTTCACCCGCGCCACGCGCCCCAGCCAGGGTGAGGTGGTGGGCGTCGAGGAGCGCCTGCGCGTCATCAACATTGTGGCGGGGCCCTATGAGGGCTTGAGCAAGGAAGAGCTGCCCACCCAGTTGGCTGCGTTTACGGGCGGGATTTATAACTTCGCGCGCTGCTTTGAGGTGGACTATGACGTCATCCACTCTCACTATTGGCTCTCCGGTCAGGTGGGCTGGTTATTGCGCGATCTGTGGGACATCCCCCTCGTCCACACCGCACACACGCTGGCCGCGGTGAAGAACGTGCACCGCACTCTCGATGACACCCCAGAAACTGAGGCGCGCCGCATCTGTGAACAGCAGCTGGTGGATAACGCTGACATCCTGGTGGTTAATACAGCCCAGGAGACTCGCGATCTGATCGAGCACTATGATGCATCGCCGGACAATATCGTTGTGGTCTCCCCGGGTGCGGACACGGAACTCTATACTCCGGGCACCGACCGCATGACGGAGCGTGCGCGCCGCCAGCTGGGCATCCCGCTGCACACCAAGGTGGTGGCGTTTGTGGGCCGCCTGCAAAAATTCAAGGGCCCTGACGTGCTCATTCGCGCAACGGCGGAGCTGATGGAGCGCGATCCGGATCGCCGCCTGCGCGTCGTCATCTGCGGTGGTGCTTCGGGGGCGAATTCCTCGCCGGATACCTACCACAACCTCGCCCGCGAGCTGGGGGTGGAGCGCGTCGTGCGCTTCCTCAGCCCGCGCCCGCCACAGGAGCTCGTAGCCATCTATCAGGCCGCGGATATTGTCGCGGTCCCCAGTTATAACGAGTCCTTTGGGCTGGTGGCCATGGAGGCTCAGGCTTCCGGAACGCCCGTCGTGGCGGCGGCTGTCGGCGGCTTGCCCATCGCGGTTGCGGACGGTGATACTGGCCTGCTTGTCCACACGCATTCGGCGCAAGATTGGGCGGATGCGCTGGAGCAGTTGCTTGACGACGACCCCCGCCGCATCGCCATGGGTGAAGCCGCCGTCGATCACGCCCAGCAGTTTAGTTGGGCGGCGGCTGCCGGCCAGTTGGAGAACATCTACGCCGACGCGATGAGTATTGAGATTCCGGACTGCCACGCGCGCCGGGCAATCGGATACTAATCCCACATAAGCGGGCATAAACCCACAGTTAGGGGTGATGTGCCCGGGTTCACAGGCAAGCGGCCGAAAAACGTGGCATGCTGGTGTTTATGAGTAACGGAAAGCTGATTCTACTTCGACACGGACAGTCCGAATGGAACGAGTCCAACCAGTTCACCGGTTGGGTTGATGTCAACCTCACCGCCAAGGGTGAGGGTGAGGCCAAGCGTGGCGGCGAGCTGCTCAAGGAACAGGGCATCTTGCCGAACGTTGTCTACACCTCCCTCCTGCGCCGCGCCATCCGCACGGCCAACATTGCGCTTAATGCCGCAGACCGCCACTGGATTCCGGTCGTGCGCGATTGGCGCCTGAACGAGCGCCACTACGGCGCACTGCAGGGCCTCAACAAGGCCGAGACCAAGGACAAGTACGGCGAGGAACAGTTCATGGCATGGCGCCGCTCCTACGGCACCCCGCCGCCGGAGCTGGAGGACGGCGCCGAGTACTCCCAGGCCGGTGACCCGCGCTACGCCAACCTGGATCAGGTTCCGCGTACGGAGTGCCTGAAGGATGTCGTCGAGCGCTTCGTTCCTTACTTCGAAGAGGAGATCCTCCCGCGCGCCAAGAAGGGTGAGACCGTTCTCATCGCCGCACATGGCAACTCCCTGCGCGCGCTGGTCAAGCACCTGGATCAGATCTCCGATGAGGAGATCGCCGGCCTCAATATCCCGACGGGCATCCCGCTGGTCTACGAGATCGCCGAAGACGGTTCCGTGGTGAACCCGGGTGGCACCTACCTGGATCCGGAGGCTGCCGCTGCTGGTGCAGCCGCCGTGGCCGCGCAGGGTGGCAAGAAGTAGCCGAAAACCGCTACGTGCTGCGCACGATCCCCAAGGAGCCTATACTCCTTGGGGATTCTTTGTAGGGGCGTGAATGATTGTGGAACTGGTACTAGCTTTCCTGGCCGGCGTGGTGGCCTGCGGCCTGGCCATACCGGTGATCGCCCGGGTCCGCGAGCGCCTAGTGCGCCGCCGCGTCCGTGATGCGGATGCGAACCAGGTCACCAGCGTTAGCCAGGTCTTGCACCTCGCCGTGTCCGGCTCTCCAGCCGGGATGGCCGTGCTCTCGCGGTCCAAAGAGATCATCTTTTCTAACCCTGCCTCCCATGAGATGTCGATGGTGCACGACCGGGCGGTGAACCCCGATCTGTGGAAAGTTGCGCAGGAGGTTTTCGAGGATAAAGAGACCCGAACGCTGGACCTATCTATCCCGAAGCGCCGCACCGGAAATCGCGTGATTCAGGTGCGTGCGGTGGTCCAGCCGCTGACGCTGAACGACGATCGCTTTGTCATCGTCTACGGCACCGATGAGTCCGAGTCGGTGCGCATGGAATCCGCTCGCCGTGACTTCGTGGCCAACGTCTCCCACGAGTTGAAAACCCCGGTGGGTGGCATCGCGCTGCTGGCTGAGGCCCTCCTTGAGGACACCGGGAATCCCGAGCACGTCGAGTATTTCGGCAGCAAGGTGCAGAAGGAGGCGGCGCGTATGGCCGACATGGTCAGCGAGCTCATCTCCTTGTCTAAACTGCAGGGCGCGGAGGCGCTCCCGGAAATGGAGCCGCTCGATCTCGATGAGATCATCGATGAGGCCATTACCCGCAACCAGCTTGCCGCCGATTCCCACCACAATCAGCTCACCCGCGGTGATTCGGAGGGGGTCCAGGTCATGGGGGACAAGTCCCTCTTGGTCACGGCGATCTCCAACCTCATCTCAAATGCCATCCACTATTCGCCGGATGAGATGCCGGTGTCGGTCACGCAGAAGGTCGTCGGCGGAAAGGTCGTCCACATCCGCGTCACCGACCGTGGCATCGGCATTGCCCCGGAAGACCAGAAGCGGGTCTTTGAGCGCTTCTTCCGCGTGGATAAGGCGCGGTCCCGGCAGACCGGTGGAACCGGCCTTGGTCTGGCCATTGTGAAGCACGTCGTGGCTAATCACGGCGGCAATATCAAACTGTGGTCACGCCCCGGAACTGGCTCGACGTTCACAATCGAGCTCCCTATCTACGCGGAAGAAAAGCCAGCAGATAATCTTATTCATCGGGATAATATAGAAGACGGGGCCGTCAGCTCCGCCGCCCCTGGTTTACAGCGCGCCGTGGCGCGCGTAGCCGCTCGTCGAAAGGATAAAGCGCAATGACCACCATCCTCATCGTTGAAGATGAAGAGTCGCTGGCCGATCCCCTCGCCTTCCTCCTCCGAAAGGAGGGATTCGACGTTCTCCTCGCCCCGGACGGGCCCAGTGCGCTAGAACAGTTCGCAGCGAACCACGTGGACATCGTCTTGCTGGACCTCATGCTGCCAGGCATGTCCGGAACGGACGTGTGCAAGCAACTGCGCGCGACATCCTCTGTGCCGGTGATCATGGTGACCGCGCGCGACTCTGAAATTGACAAGGTCGTGGGGCTCGAGCTGGGCGCAGATGATTACGTGACCAAGCCCTATTCCTCTCGCGAACTCATCGCCCGCATCCGCGCGGTGCTGCGCCGCGGCAACGATGCCTCTTCCGATCACGGTGAGGAGGAGCCCGACGAGCAGATTCTGGAAGGCGGCCGCGTGCGCATGGACGTGGAGCGCCACACCGTGCTTGTCGCCGGCGAGCCGGTGTCCATGCCGCTCAAGGAATTTGATCTCCTCGAGTACCTGCTGCGCAATTCTGGGCGCGTGCTGACCCGCGGTCAGCTCATCGACCGTATTTGGGGCGCGGACTACGTGGGTGACACAAAGACTCTCGACGTCCACGTCAAGCGCCTCCGCTCCAAGATCGAGGCTGAGCCTTCCCACCCGCAGCAGCTCGTGACGGTGCGCGGCCTGGGATACAAGTTTGAGGCTTAAGCGCCAGGGTCCGCTGGGTGCCGCGGGAACTCGACTCCGGAGCGCGCCCGGGCCTCGCAGTGCTTGGCCAGGATTTCGTAGCACTCCTCGCCGAGTAGCGCGATCAGCTCGGTCTTCTGCGACTTCCACAGCGGTTCTTCCGCGGTGTGGCAGGAGGGATCGGCCGAGCAATACCAATCGAAGTCCTCGCCGCCGTTGCCCCACCCGCGGCGGTCGTACTCACCGATGGTGGTGCGCAGTATTTCCTCCCCGTCGGGGCGCTCCTCATAGTCTTCGTGCCGGCGAATCGGCAGCTGCCAGCACACTTCGGGCTTGACCACGGTGAGCTCTTCCCCCGCGTCGAGCGCCCACTGATGGATAGCGCAGCCCGCGCCCGTGGGCCAGCCGGCGCGGTTGGCGAAGATACAGGCGCCGTCGACAAGCGGCGTCTTCAGCGCCGGTTCCGGCTCGCCATCATCGCCGTCGAGCTCATCCCACTCCAGCCACGGTTCCAGTTCTTCGGGTTCACCGTGCTTCAGGAACCCATCTACCCCCTCTGGGCGGTGCTGCCAGAAACGTGCGGGCATGCGGGCGACGGCGTCGCGAAGCTGCTCCCGATCCGTCTCATCGGCCATGTATGCGCCGTGCACGCAGCAGCCGACGTCGGGCTGTTGCTTATCGATGCCGTGGCACCTCTCCGTCCCAAACTGGCAGGCATAGTGCGATTCGAGCCAAGTCAGGTCGATGGAAAAGACGTGGAGTGGATCGTGCGGATCCGTAAATTCGAACCACTCTCTGGGGAAGTCGGGGGCCTTTTCGCGGCCGGCGATAATGGAAGCCGCCGCGGGGGAGGAGGCCGGAAAACCCAGGTAAACTTCTTTTGATTTCGGGCGATTCACACCTACCCACGGTAGACCTACTACTGTAGAGGCGTGCGATTAGGTGTATTAGACGTCGGAAGTAATACCGTCCACCTCGTTGCGGTCGATGCCGCAACCGGTGGGCGGCCTTCGCCGATGAGCGATTGGAAGACCCCGCTGCGTCTGGTGGAACAGCTAGACAAAGACGGCAACATCCATGAGAAGGGCATGAAGAAGCTCATCTCCGCCGTGGGGGAAGCCGCTGAGTTGGGCGACAAGCTGGGCTGTGACGAGTTCATTGCCTTTGCTACTTCTGCCGTGCGCTCGGCCACTAACTCGGCCAAGGTTCTCGATGAAGTTGAGAAACAAACCGGCGTCCGCCTCGAGATCTTGTCGGGCGAGGAGGAAGCTCGGTTGACCTTCCTGGCCGCCCGCCGTTGGTATGGCTGGTCCGCTGGCCGCATTACCAACCTCGACATCGGTGGTGGCTCGCTGGAGCTGTCCACCGGTACCGACGAGCATCCGGAAATGGCTTTCTCCCTCGATTTGGGAGCAGGCCGTCTGACTCACAACTGGTTCGATACCGACCCGCCGGAAAAATCCAAGGTGAACCTGCTGCGGGATTATATCGATGCGGAACTGGCCGGCGTCGCCGATAAAATGCGCGCGCTGGGCCCTGCCGGGTTGGCCGTGGGTACCTCGAAAACCTTCCGCACGCTGGCCCGATTGACAGGTGCTGCGCCGTCCTCGGCGGGCCCCTATGTGAAGCGCACGCTCACTGCGCCGGGCCTGCGTCAGCTGATTTCCTTCATTTCCCGTATGACTGCAGCTGACAGGGCGGACCTTGAGGGTGTAAGTTCTACCCGATCGCATCAGATCGTCGCCGGCGCTTTAGTGGCGGAGGCGAGCATGCGTGCCCTGGGAATCGAAAAGCTGGAGATCTGCCCCTGGGCTCTCCGAGAAGGTGTCATTTTGCGCCGTACCGATAAGGGACTGGAATAGGAAAGAAACGTGGCTGACAAGAAACAGTTGACAGTTGCGGAGCTGCTGGCCCGTAACGCGAAGGACCGATCCGGCGAGGAGAAGAGCTCGCGCCGCCATCGCCGGAGCCTTGACGAAGGCGGCATCTCGGTTGCGGAGCTGACCGGCAATCTCGAAAAGGTCAAGGCAACTCCGGCAGAGGCTAAGCACTCGAGTGTCTCCATCGATGAGCCGGCCCCGGTTATTCCTGCGCCGAAGAAGGAGAAGAAGGAGAAGCCTCAGCAAGAGACACCTCAGCAGGAGGCCCCGCAGAAGGACGCTGATAAGTCTCACTCCGCCGCCCCTGCGGAGAAGCCAACCGAATCTGAGTCCAAGCCTTCCCAGCCCTCTGACGAGGACACGCGCGTAATCCAGAAGGTCAAGGACGAGCCCAAGAAGGCTGAAGACAAGGCCCAGTCAAAGGTCGAGTCCAAGGCTGAGCTGAAGACCGAGGAAAAAGTTGAGCCAAAGGCCAACGACAAAGTCGAAGACAAGGCCGAGGATGACACCTTTACCACGGGTGAACTCGAGGCAGTCGACCATGATGTTGAAGAGTACGACGAGGACTATGACGAGGAGGACGAGGGCAAGCTCAACCCCTTCGCCGTCGTCCTGCTCGCCCTCGTGGGCATCGTGCTCGGTGCCATCGTGTTCAAGGGCTTTGAGATTCTCTGGGACCGCTTTGACCGCTTGGTCGTCGTGGTACTCGGCGTTGTTGTCACCGGCGTCATCGTCGGAATCGTCCACGCACTCCGCACGAGCCGCGATGGTTTGTCCATGTTCCTCGCAGCCGTGGCCGGTCTCGTGCTGACCTTTGGCCCGCTGCTCGTGGTGATGTAGGCACCGGCCCAAAGGGCATCTTCTCAAAGGCATCTGCCAGAAGGTACTTTTGCCCCTGAGAACGCCATCTATCCTTCTGTAAATGGCATATTCAGGGCAGAAAACGCCTTCTGGCAGATGCCTTTTGCATGTGTAAGGGTAGCGTGCGAGCAGCCCTGTTGATTGGTGGCCGCGTCCTGGCCTTTCTGGCACCCTGGAAAGCATGACAAAAATTGCAGTACTTGGTGGAGGACAAATCGGCGAAGCCCTCGTTTCTGGGCTGGTGCATGCGGGCTATGATGCCGCGGACGTCGTGGTGACCAACCGCCGCACTGAGCGCGGCGAGGAGCTGAAGAGCGCCTACGGCGTCAGCGTCACGAGCGATAACGCCGCGGCTGTCGACGGCGCCGACTACATCTTCGCCTGCGTGAAGCCTTATGCCATCGTGGAGCTTCTTGAGGGGCTCGACATCCCACAGACGGCCGTGGTTGTGTCCATGGCAGCCGGCTTAACTCTCGAGACCCTGGAGAAGGCCGCTGGGGAGGGCGTGCCGGTCGTCCGCGTCATGCCGAACACCCCCATGTTGGTGGGCAAGGGTATGTGCACCTGCGCGGGCGGCACCCACGTGACGGAGGAACAGCTCGACGGCGTGGTCAAGCTCCTGGAGGCTGTCGGCGAGGTTGCCGTCATTGAGGAAAAACACATTGATGCTGCTACCGCTCTGGCCGGCTCCGCACCCGCCTACTACTTCCTAGTCACGGAGGCGCTGATCGACGCCGGCGTGCAGCTCGGCCTCACCCGCGATGTTGCCGAGAAGCTAGCCACCCGCACCGCACAAGGCGCCGGAACGATGCTGGCTGAATCCGGCAAGGATCCGGTTGCTTTGCGCGCAGGGGTGACCTCCCCGGGGGGAACCACTGCCGCCGCTCTTCGCGAGCTCGAGGAGTCTGGCCTGCGGGGTGCGTTCTTCCGAGCCGCCGAAGCCTGCACCCAGCGTGCGCAGGAACTTGCCTAAAACTTCCCGTCGCCCTGGGAGCCCTGTGGCACGTGTTACCACACGGGCTTCAAGGGCAGCAGCGGTGCGAAAGAGGAAAAAATTAGCTCTTGGGTCGCATTAGTCACAGGTTTCACGCTAAGCTGGCAGGAGCGCGTGCGTGATAGTCCTGTGGGAGGGGAAGCCTACAGCGCGTCACGTGCTGAAGGGTTAAATAAACTATGACGAATGAAGATAAGGGAACTTTCCTGACCATCGCCGAAGTTGCGGAGATCATGCGTGTCTCCAAGATGACGGTCTACAGGTTGGTTCATGCAGGTGACATGCCGGCCGTGCGCGTGGGACGCTCGTTCCGCGTTCACGAATCCGCCGTCAAGGAATACCTTGAGGCTTCCGTATACGGAGCCTAGCGTTCACCTCTTTCTGGCAGCGCCCACCACTGCGGACCCCTCGCGGTCCACGGCGGTGGGCGCTGCCCTTAGTTTTGGTGCTGGGCAGGCCGCTAGGTAAGATAGTGAACATTCGTTTCGGCACTGGCATGCCTGCGTCTCCCTGTTTTGCGGGGACCGCCTCGAGTGCACCGTGGGTGGTTTTGTTCCAGGCGTTGCCGGCCGGGTTACGTACGTACTGATACCGAAAGTGAGGAAACCTGCTATGGGTTCTGTCATCAAGAAGCGCCGCAAGCGCATGTCCAAGAAGAAGCACCGCAAGATGCTGCGCCGCACCCGTGTTCAGCGTCGTAAGCTGGGCAAGTAAAGCTTCGCCTGCAACTCCCCGCATGGTCCTTTTGGGATCGTGGCGGGGAGTTTCTGCTATCTATTCTCCCTTCTAGGCTTAAGGGACATTTCGTGTGGATTTGCGGCGT
>NZ_KV812490.1:362860-466368 GCF_001813425.1 Corynebacterium sp. HMSC056E09 | reverse complement strand
CTAAAGGAAAAGCGCCATCCGGCATACACCAACCACAACACACATACAATGCATCACGGCCAGCATGAATAAAATCAACCAACACAAAAGTACATTGGCACACTATTGAGTTCTCAAACATCGTTCGCACACTCAGCGCAATGAATCTTTATCATTCACCGTCTTGAGCGGCTGGAGTTCACACTCTAGTAAACAAGTTTAAACCTTGTCAACTGGGAGTTAATCTCCGTGTCACCAGCGTCTCGCGGCGACTCGGATAAATATACGCACACCCCCAACAAACAACAAATCCCCAGGTATTCATGCTTTTTCGAGCAGTTCTTATCCCGGTTGTGAATCGCAGGTCTAGAAAAACGACGAATCCCGCCGCACAAGGCGGCGGGATAGGCATGGTCTGCTCCGACTAAGAAGACCGGTTGTTAGCTGAGCTTGGCACCGGCGAAGTTCTTCTTTCCTCGTCGCAGAACAAGCCACGAACCGTGAAGCAGATCCGTAGCGTCCGGCTCCCACTCATCAGACTCAATGCGCTTGTTGTTGACGTACGCGCCACCTTCCTTGATGGTGCGTCGGGCAGCGCCCTTCGAATCGGCCAAGCCAGCGGCAACCAACAAATCAACAATGGTTCGCGGCTCCCCTGCGGAAATCTCTGCCACAGTGGTCTCAGACAAGGCACCAGCCAGGGTATTTTCGTCCAAATCAGTGAGCTCAGCTTTGCCGAACAGTGCCTGCGCTGCTAGCTCCACAGCCTTCGTAGCCTCTTCACCGTGCACCAATGTGGTCATCTCCTGGGCCAACCTGCGCTGCGCTTCACGACGGAATGGTTCGTCCGCGACCTTCTGTTCGTAGGAAGCAATCTCTTCCTGATCAAGGAAGGTGAACCAACGCAGGTAGTCGATGACCACAGAGTCGCCAGCGTTTAGGAAGTACTGGTACCACGCGTACGGGGACGTCTTCTCCGGATCCAACCACAGCTTTCCGCCACCGGTGGATTTACCGAACTTCTGCCCCTGGGCGTCCGTAACCAACGGAACGGTAAGGCCGTGAACCTTCGCACCGTTGACACGTCGGTTGAGATCCACGCCGGATACGATGTTGCCCCACTGGTCGCCACCGCCGATCTGCAGGACACAATTCAGCTCGTTATGCAGGTGCACGTAGTCGTTGGACTGAAGCAGCATGTAGGAGAACTCAGTGTACGAGATTCCGTCGGACTCCAAGCGACGCTTGACCGTGTCACGGTCCAGCATCGTATTCAAAGAAAAGTTCTTTCCCACGTCGCGCAGGAAGTCAATGACAGACATCTGAGAAGTCCAGTCCGCGTTGTTGACCATGGTCGCCGCGTTCTCACCCTCGAAGTCAATGAACTGGCGCAGCTGCTTCTTGATAGCCACCATATTCTCATTGATGGTCTCCTGCGAAAGCATGGAGCGCTCCCCCACATCCCGCGGGTCGCCGATTTGCCCCGTAGCGCCACCAGCGAGGGCGATTGGGTGATGCCCGGCCTTTTGAAAACGGCGCAGCATAATCATCGGCACCAAGTGGCCCGCGTGCAAGGAGTCACCCGTGGGGTCGAAACCGCAATATAGAGTGATGGGTTCCTCGCAAGCCGCGCGGAGGGCGTCGAGATCTGTGGACTGGTTAATGAGGCCGCGCCACTGCAGCTCATCAATGATGTTCATGGAGGCTCCTTTTACTTCGATTCCGGCTGGACGGGATAAGTGTTCGCAAAGACCACTAAATTCGCGGGATGCGTCTTAGGCATCGTCGTCAGTTGGCGGCCACGGTGTTGCGTGATCGGCCAGCATGACGGGAATACCGTTTTCAATGGGATAGGCCACCCCTAGCCGGTCATTGACCAGTACCTGTTCTTCTTCCAGGTAGTTCAGCGGGCCTTTGTCCTGCGGACACACCAAAATGTCGAGCAGCTTCGGATCAAGACTCATACCCGCCAACCCTACACCTCCTTGGAATCTGCAGAAGGAGTGGTCCCACCAAATTGCAGCTTCAGCGCCATGGAGTGATCCTGCAGGCCACGGACCGAGTTCTGGGCAATGGCGTCACGAATCTCCGTCATCTCTCGATTGAGTATCCCCAGCGCCTCAGTTACCTCTTTGACCGCTGCGGGCTCGTTGAGTTCCGTTACTTCTAAATAGGACTTCACCAAACTGCTCGAGTGCTCCTCAATCATGTCGCGGACAAGGGACTGCTGACTTGGGGCATCATCGAGCCTGTCCCAGTTGTTGAGCACCCACGTTGCCGAGGCGTCGAACTCCGTCCACGCGCGATCTACGGGCGCCGGAGTGTCTCGGTGGTGCAGGCTGTAGCGAGTGCTCTTCAGGCTTGTGGTCAGCCGGTCCGCCTCAGACACCGGAGGGGCCGGAAGCTCCTTGCCCTGCCTCTCCGGCGGGATGAGAAATCCGGCTGCCGCGCCGCAGCTGGCCGCCACGATTGGCCAAAGGAATCCCAGGCCGCCGCCAGTGAGGAAGTGCAAGGCAGCGACGAGCACCGTCACTACAACTGCGGCAATTACCTTGCGAGGGGTTACGTCGTCCATGGATGCCTGCCTTCCTTGACAATGGAGAGGGTGATTTACTGATAAGCGCGAATTTCTTCGAAGGCCCCGGCCAGATCACCGTCGATGGCGTTGAAGGTTTTGCCGCCGGTGAGTTGGGCTAGCTCCTCCATCTCTTGAACATTGGCTTCACCGTACAAGATGACGAACACCGGGATATCCTTCTTGTCCGGTGGGAGCTGTTCATACGCCTCCTTAAACTGAGCAAAGGTTCGGCCGCGAGTGACCTCACCGTCGGTCATGAGCACCACGGTGCCAATATCGCCGTCGCCAGTGCTCAGCTCATCAAAGGCTTTAAGCACTGAGTCGAACGTGGCGGTTTCTCCGTCGGCCTGCAAATCCTCTACTCGATCCGCCAGTTCTTTGACCGAGCCCATGTTTTCGGTATCCATCACCGCGCGGGTCACTGGCTGAGGTTCGGACGAGTACGGCATGAGCTTGATTTGCTCGCGGTTACGGAAGGCAACCTGGCCTTGTTCTGCGGTATTGCCGTCCGCAGAGCCGTCGATAAGCGGGCGCAAGCTGCTCTTGAGAAGCTCGATACGCTCACCTTCCATAGAACCCGAGGTATCCAGCACAAGAGACGTGTTGCCGGGTTTGCGCAGCTCGTGGGCGAATGCGGCCTCCAGCGCCTGTGCAGTCTTCTCGTTAGCGGGATAAGGAAGCTCGAACATGGTGCCCGGCAGATCGGAATTGTCCACACGCAGGTGGTAGCTCTTCAGCAGCTGGGAAGAATCACGCAACCAATCAGCCAACGCCTGCACCTTAGCTTCTGCGTCATCGTCTGGGGAGCTATGAAGGGCCGTGAGTGGATAATCCGCGGAAATGACACCATCGGAAGGAATGACCACTTGTAGGTCTGCGCCTTCGTCCTGGAGCTGATAGAGCACGGATTCGTAGTTAATAATCGCGTCCGCTTGCTCCGGATGCTCGCGGAAGCGATCCGCCAACCACCCCGAGGAGCCAGAGGTGAGCGTCTGATTACCAAACAGGTCTTGGACCTTGTCCGAAGCCTTGTAGATATCCTCCTCCGTTAGCGCTCGGCCAGTGTCCGCGAAAGCGGTGGTGGCCGCAGACAAGGCGGAGAAACCCGAGTTCGACGTTGATGGGTCGGTCATCCCAAAGGTGATACCTGAATCTGAAATCTCCTGCCAGGTCGGCTGCGTGGTGTCCCATCCGTGCTTGCGTGCGATATCCTTATGCACGCCCAACGCCACAGGTGAGCGCGCGACGCTGAATTCCTTTCCCAACTTGCTATCGGCACCAATGATGCGGGCGTAGCGGTTGGTGGCGAACCACGTGGCGTCATAGTGACGGTCAAAGGTTCCTTGTTGCAGCGAACGGGAGTTCTCCAACGTGCCTGACTCCGTGGTCATGGTGATATCAAAGCCGAGCTCCTCGGAGGCCTGTTCCAGGACCGGCTCCAGCGGTGCAAGCTCCGTTGCGGCGACAATCTTCAGGTCACCGTCTTGCTCTTGCTCGCTTGAGGTTGAGTCGTCGAGCCAACTGTTTCCACTGACAGCGGAACAAGCAGCAAGAGTCATCATGCACGACACGGCGACGAATGCCTTCAGGGATCGCAACATTCACATCATCCTTTCCGGGAGTTCGTTTCCCGTGATTAATCCCAGCTCTTGCTGAATGGCTTCAAAGTCTTGCCAAGACGTGGGAGGTTGTTGAGTTGGCAGAGGGAGAGGGCTGTACTCCACGTCGGCGACCAGCTTGTCGAAGATGCTGGTCGGCTCCGTGCGGTATCCCTGCATCGCGGCAACACCTTGAATTGAACGGTCACTCACGGCGGCGGCGAAAGCCTCACCTTCCTCCGTTTGCGGGACGACGGTGGAGGTCAGCATTGCACCTGGGACGAGAGCTAAGGGAGTGTAGTCCTTGAGCTTCGTACTGCCCTCAGAATCTGATTGCTTTATAAGTTCGGCTACGTACTCGGCTTCGGTGGCCAACACCATGGGCATCTCGCCCTTCCCAAGACGCAGGTAGGTATCAAAAATTCCCTGCGTGCTAGCCTCTCCGTGTCCTTGACCGACGAGTAGTCGCTGCATGGCATCATCACCGCCTGCTCCTCCCCCGACGGAACGAATCAGGGCGGCATACTGCAGAGCTGCATTGGATTCGCGGAGGCTGGGAACCGCAACATCGACAACGCGAGGAGATCCAAAAGACGGGCTAATATCGCGCCAGCGTGTGCCTTCCTTTGACATCTCGTTCAATTTTGCAAGATCGAGGGACTTGTTACCGCCGTTGTCAACCACCAAGCCTTGAGATTCCATATCACCCACCAAATCCGTATAGACCAGTGCGATGAGTGGCGTAGAGAATGCAACCACCGAGCCGGGGTCGGCCCCAGTGATGGTCGTGAATTTATCTTTCGTCTCAGCAACACGTGCCGCGCCATCCACGACGGGCATGACGAAGTCATAGTCAGGGTCGGGCCTGCTAGCAATCTCTACCAAGTCCTGGGGCGAGAAAACGTCATACGCCACCGAGATGCCAACCTCTGCAAATACTTGTTGCTGCTCCGCGGCTTTAAAAAACTCCTCATCTTCCGGACTGATGGCACCCTTCACGTGGAGGAGGTCGCGATGCGAGGAGGGCGAACTGGGAAAGCTAAAGCTGGGCATCGAAATCCAGCCACGCCCCACGACCACGGAGACGATAGCGACAACCAGGAAGGCGAGGGCTACGATAACTGACTTCTTTCGTCCACCCGGCTGTGCGCTACTCATGACCTAAATCATAAAAGGCACTCCGCCATGGTGCTCGACTTACCGATCGCGCACCCCCGATGCAGTCCCCCGCTGCTGCTATCCGAAAGCGGTTGCCTTAATAAGAACTGCAGAGATCAATGCGGCCACAGCGGGACAGAGAAAAGGGCGGCGACTCTGTCCCGACCATTGGGCTAAAGAAGCGAAGGCACGTTCGCGACCAATGAGAAGAGATCCTTAGGATCCTCCGGGTTGGCAATGATATCGATCTCTGACTCCAAGTCAGTGCCTCTTACAGAATCACGAAGGTAGCGAAGGGCAGAAAAGTCATTGATGGCGAATCCGACATCGTCGAAAAGCGTGATCTGGTCATCGCTTTCGCGGCCCGTCGCCTGCCCAGTAAGTACCTGGTAGAACTCGACCACTGGAAAGTCTGCCGGCTTCTGTTGAATCTCGCCCTCGATGCGCGTCTGTTCTGGGAACTCAACAAAGACCTTGGACTTGTCCAAGATTGAGCTCTCTAGCTCGGTCTTGCCCGGGCAGTCACCGCCGACCGCATTGAGGTGCACGCCAGGTGTGACGTGATGCTCGGCCAGGATTTGGTTCTGGGCTTTATCGGCCGTGCAGGTGGTGATGATGTCGGCGCCCTGTACGGCTTCATCAACACTTGAGCAAGCTGTGATGTTGAATCCCAATGGCTCCAAGTTTCGCTGGAACTTTTCTACTGCCTTCGGGTCAATGTCATAAATAGCGATGTCATCGATCCCCATTACACCGCGGAATGCAAGGGCCTGGAACTCTGACTGCGAGCCAGCCCCCACCATGGCCATACGCTTGGAGTCTTTTCTGGCTAGGTGCTTTGCCACCATGGCGGAGGTGGCCGCCGTGCGCAGTGCCGTAAGCAAAGTCATTTCGGCCTCGAACGTGGGGTAACCGTTGTCGACGTCAGCAAGCACGCCAAAAGCAGTTACCGTCTGAAAGCCACGTGCGGGGTTCGAAGGATGACCATTGACGTACTTGAAGGAGTACTCCTTGCCATTGGAGGTAGGCATGAGTTCGATGACGCCGAACGGGGTGTGAGAAGCCACGCGTGCGATTTTGTCGGATCGCTCCCATTCGCGGTAGTCCGCCTCAAGGTAGTCCACCATTCCGATAATGATGTTTTCTACTCCCTCACGCTGTATCCAGCGCGCCATATTCTCTGCATCTACGAACTTGACAGCATGGTTCATTGCAATCTCCGATCTTGATTCTTGTATTAGTTCTTCGGGTGAAGGTCCGTCTGCGGCGCGGCTGGGAAGCGTGAGGTGGGAAGGTGCTTGGCCTTCCTCTCCGCCGCGATGGTGTAGATACGCTCACGCCAGGCAAACCACATGGCAGCGAACACCGGAATGAGAAGCAGCGTAGAGGCCAGAGCGAAGGTTCCGATTGGGTAGTCAAAAGCCATAAGGATAATGACCACCGCGATGAAGGCAAGCACAGACCAATCACCTGCTTGGCCGAAGGGCGAGCGATAATTTGGACGGGTATAGCGCCCCTTCTTTGCCAGGTGCACAAATTTGATGTGCGACATGGCCACGGCGGCCCACGACGCCAACGTGCCCAGCGCGGCCAGATTCAACACGATCTCGAAAGCCATCTCGGGCACCACATAGTTAAGAAACACACCAGCGAGACCGACGAAGGCGGCCATCACGATGCCTCCATAAGGAACGCCAGATTTGGACATGCGGGCACCGAATTTGGGCCCGGAGCCAGCAGTAGACATGTTGTACATGATGCGGCCCGTCGAATACAGACCGGCATTCAATGAGGAAATCGCAGCGGTGATTACCACCAGCTGGAAGATAGGCGCAGCATAACCTGCGCCAAGTGACTCAAAAAAGGTCACGAATGGCGATACTTCTGTGACGTAGGTGGTGCAGGGCAAAACCAGGGTCAGCAGCAGCACGCTGCCGAAATAAAAGACCACGATACGGAATAGAACACTATTCACCGCACGCGGAATATGCTTTTCGACGTCCTTTGTCTCACCCGACGTGGTACCTACCAACTCGATGCCTGCATAGGCAAAGACAACGCCCTGGATGACAATTACTGCAGGCAACAGGCCATTAGGAAGCCAACCACCGGCATCAGTAATAAGGCTGAACCCGGTTGGATCACCGTTGGGGTGGCCTAGTATGACCACACCGATCGCCACGACCATGAAGATGATCAGCGCAATGATCTTGATCATGGAGAACCAATACTCCAGTTCGCCAAAGATCTTCACCGAGAGCATGTTGAACAAAAGGATGCTACATACGACGCCGAGGGCGAGCAGCCACTGCGGAACCGCGTCCAACCACGAGGTATATTGCCCAAACCATTTGATGTAGATAGCCACCGCGGTACCATCCGCCACCAAGGTGGCTGCCCAATTTCCCCAGTAAAGCCAGCCCGTCACGAAGGCAGTCTTTTCACCGTAGAACTCACGCGCATAAGAGACGAAGGAACCCGAACTCGGGCGATACACGATGAGTTCGCCGAGCGAGCGCAGAATGATGTAGCCGAAGAATCCACACACCAAGTACAAGACGGCGAGGAACGGTCCCGCCGTTTGTAGGCGCCCGCCGGTGCCGAGCAGCAACCCGGTGCCGATGGCAGAGCCAATGGCAATCATCTGCAGCTGACGGTTGCTCATCCCCTTCTGGAGACCGTGGTCTTCCGAAGCATAGACCGCTTTCTCTTTCTCATGAGACTCCGTGTTGGGCGGCCGAAGTGTTTCAGTCATAAGGAAAATAGTCCTTTCCGAATCCGGAACGCGATGGAGCTTCGCATTCCCTAAGGAAACGTTATAGGAACCTTATGAGACACACCTCACGTGTACCCCCGTTTTGTGGTGCACGACAACTATGTGCAGTGGAAAAGAGCGCTCTGCGTCACCCCCACATAAGAAAAGAACCGCATGGTCATAAGGACCATGCGGTTTAAGAAGCTGGCGGGTTTAGCGCAGCGGAATCTGCGCCCATTCGCGCGCGCCACGAGCACGCTCGCGAACCTTTTCGCGCTGTTCCACCACGCGGATACCGGCGGTGCCGCCCTTAGTGGAGCGCGACGCCACTGCCCCATCAATGGTCAGCACCTCGCGAACCTCTGGGAGCAGGCGCTTGTCGACGCCCGCCAATTCCTCATCAGTGAGATCCACCAGGTCAACGCCGCGGGACTCTGCAATCTGCACGCACGCACCGGAGGCCTCATGAGCCTCGCGGAAAGGAACGCCTTGGCGCACCATCCACTCAGCCAGATCAGTGGCCAAAGTGAAACCGCGCGGTGCGAGCTCGCGCATGCGATCTTCGTGGAAGGTCAGGGTTTCGACCAATCCGGTCATCGCCGGCAGCAAGAGGTTCAACTGCGCCACCGAGTCGACGATGGGCTCCTTATCCTCCTGCAGATCACGGTTGTAGGCCAAGGGCTGCGCCTTAAGCGTTGCCAGCAGCCCGGTAAGGTTGCCGATGAGCCGGCCGGTCTTGCCGCGGGTCAACTCCGGTACGTCCGGGTTCTTCTTCTGCGGCATGATCGACGAGCCCGTGGACCAGGCATCATCCAAGGTGACGTAGCCATACTCTGGAGTACACCAGTAGATGATCTCCTCGGATAGGCGCGACATGTCCACGGCAATCTGGGTAAGGACGAAGGCCGTTTCGGAAGCAAAGTCCCGTGCTGCCGTGCCATCCAGAGAGTTCTCTGCGGAGGAGTCGAAACCGAGCTCCTCGGCGATAGCCTCCGGGTCCAAGTGCAGCGAGGAACCAGCGAGTGCACCCGAGCCATAAGGAGACACGGCTAAGCGCTTGTCCAGATCCTGGAGGCGCTCAATATCACGCAGCAACGGCTGGGCGTGTGCGAGCAGCTCGTGCGCTAGCAGAACTGGCTGCGCTGCTTGGGAGTGGGTCTTGCCCGGCATGATGGCATCCGGGTGAGCCTCGGCCTGATCAGCCAGGGCTTCCACTAAGTCGGTGACTTGGAGCGCGATATCGCGGATGGCGTCACGAATCCACATCCGGAACAGGGTGGCTACCTGGTCGTTGCGGGAACGTCCAGCGCGCAGGCGTCCACCAACCTCGGGGCCAACAATGTCGATGAGCCCGCGCTCCATCGCGCCGTGGACGTCCTCGTCTGTCGGCAGCGGGGTGAATTCACCAGAAGCAACCTTCTCCCCTAATTCGCTCAGGCCGTTGAGCATGGTGTCCAGGTCGGCGTCGGACAGCAGTCCAGCCTTGTGCAGGACCTTAGCGTGGGCCTTGGAGGCCAGCACATCATAGGGGGCGAGGACCCAGTCGAAGTGGGTGGATACGGACAGGGCAAACATCGCCTCGGAAGGGCCGCCCGAAAAGCGGCCTCCCCACAACGCGCCCTCGTTAGTCTTGTGCATCGTTTCCTTATCTTGACCTTGGCTGTGCTGGTTTACTTGCCTGTGGGGAAACCGCCGTCGCGGTCACGCTGGTTGGAGATCTGCGTCGACAGACCGTGCAGCTGGACAAAGCCCTTGGCCGCAGTCTGATCGAAGGTATCACCGGTGTCATAGGTGGCCAGGTCGAAGGAGTACAACGACTGGCCAGAGCGACGGCCATTGACGGTGGCGGTGCCGGCATGCAGAACCATGCGAATATCGCCGGTGACGTTCTCTTGGGTGGACTCGGTGAAAGCATCCAGGGAGCGCTTCAGCGGCGAGAACCAGAGACCATCGTAGACCTCCTCGGACCAGCGGGCGTCCGTGAGGCGCTTGTAGCGGGCCAGCTCACGCTCCACGGTGACATCTTCCAGCGCCTCGTGGGCCTTGATGAGCACCATGGCGCCAGGAGCTTCGTAGACCTCGCGGGACTTGATGCCCACCAGGCGGTCCTCCACCATGTCGAGACGGCCAATGCCCTGTGCACCAGCGCGGCGGTTGAGCTCCTCGATGGCCTGAAGGACGGTCACCGGCTTGCCGTCGATCGCAGTAGGAACACCCTTATCAAAGGTGATGGTCACCTCGTCCGGGGCATTGCCCAAGTCCGGCTGCTCGGTATAAGCGTAGAGGTCCTTTGTCGGCGGGTTCCACAGATCTTCCAGGAAGCCGGTCTCGACCGCACGGCCCCACACGTTCTGGTCAATCGAAAACGGGGACGCAGCGGACTGCTCGATCGGAAGGTTGATTTCCTCAGCGAAGGCAATGGCCTTATCGCGGGTCCAGGCGTAGTCACGCGCCGGCGCAATGATTTCCAGTGCCGGATCCAATGCGCGGAAGGAGACCTCGAAACGCACCTGATCGTTACCCTTGCCCGTGCAGCCGTGCGAAACATGGGTACCACCGTGGGCCTGAGCGGCCTCTACAAGGTGCTTGACGATGAGCGGGCGCGAGATAGCAGACACCAGCGGGTACTGCTTCATGTACATGCCGTTCGCCTTGATGGTGGGCAAGCAGTACTCTTCTGCGAACTCATCTTTTGCGTCGACAACGATGGACTCGACAGCACCGCAGTCGAGAGCACGCTGGCGCACAGATTCCATATCCTCGCCGCCCTGACCAAGGTCAAGGGACACAGCGATAACCTCGCCGCCGGTCATCTTGGCCAAGTAGGGAATGGCGACGGAAGTATCCAGACCGCCAGAGTAGGCAAGCACAACGCGTGCAGTCATAGTAGTTTGCTCCTTTAAGACAGACAGGTGCTAAAAATTGAACTGATTTATATTATACAGACTTACGTATAAATGTTAAATGCCGCGGCTGGTGAGCTTTTCTGCAAGCTCACGGCCTCCTAGTCCTTCACGCGCTAGGACAAAGATGGTGTCATCGCCTGCAATACAACCCACCACATCTGGCAGGCCCACACGATCAATGAAGGATGCTAGGTACTGGGCAGCGCCCGCGGGCGTGCGGAGCATCGCGATATTGCCGGAGAAATCGTGGGAGACCACGAGTTCATCGAGCATGCGGCGCAGCTTCTCGCGCGGACCGTTGAGCTGGTCTTCGAATTGCTCCAACTCGCCGCCCACCACGTAGAAGGACCGGCCACCATCGCGTTTTACTTTCTTGGCGCCCAGCTCATCGAGGTCACGCGACAAGGTGGCTTGCGTGATGTCGATTCCCTCATCGAGCAAGAGCTCGGAGAGCTGGACTTGGCTCGTGACCCGTGTGCGGTCAAGAATCTCCAAGATCTTTGCTTGGCGGGCATTGCGCGTCGTTGGGGTTGTCGTCATTCGCTTAGTTCTCCTCCTGAGCTGCAAGAAGCCACACGAGCAGCGCCTTCTGTGCATGGAGACGGTTCTCCGCCTCGTCAAAGACACGGGACTGTGGTCCGTCAATCACCTCAGCAGTCACTTCGTTGCCGCGGTAGGCCGGTAAGCAGTGCAGGAAGATCGCTTCTTCCTTGGCACGGGACATAACCTCTGGGGTGACCTGGTAAGGCAGGAACGGGGTGCGACGGTCCTTGCCGTCATCTTCCTGCCCCATGGAAACCCACGTGTCGGTGATAACAACGTCGGCGCCGTCGACGGCCTCGAGAGAATCAGTCACGGTCACCGTGCCGCGCTTCCGGGCACGTTCCACAAACTCCGGCTGCGGCTGGAAACCTTCCGGCGCAATGATCGTCATCTCCATGCCCGCGGTGGCAAAGCCCAACATATAGGAGTTGGCCATGTTGTTGTTGCCATCACCCAGGTAGACGGCCTTGCGGCCAGCCAGGTCACCGAAATTCTCGCGGCAGGTCACCAAATCCGCCAGGATCTGGCACGGGTGCAGGTCATCGGACAGAGCGTTGACGATGGGTACCGTCGCGGTTTCAGCCATCTCTAGCAGGTTTTGGTGCGCGTAGGTGCGCCAGACAATTGCCTCGACAAACCGGGAGAGAACAGCAGCGGTGTCCTGGTACGTCTCGCCTTTGCCCATCTGCGTGGACTTTGTCTCCGTGACGATGGCGTGCCCGCCCAGGTGAGCAATTCCCGCCTCGAAGGAGAATCGCGTGCGCGTCGACGTCTTGTCAAAAAGAACCGCGACCGACTTCGGGCCCTCCAGCGGACGCTCGGAGAAGGGGTCCCTCTTCAGCTTCAAGGCAAGGTCCAAGACCTCTGCCTGTTCCTCCGCTGTGAGGTCGTCATCTGCCAAGAAATGGCGCACGCTCATCCTATTTCCTCCAGTACCTTATGCAGGCGATCGATTGCTTGCGTGAGTTCTTCATCGGTGATCACTAGCGGCGGGGTCAAGCGCATGACCTCGCTGCTTGGGGCGTTGAGGATGAGACCGTGGTCCAAGCCTGCAGCCACAACGTCCTTAGCCACCGATTTATTTAATACAACTCCTAGCATAAGCCCTCGGCCACGCACAGACTGCACAGCCGGAGATTTAGCTAGCTCGGCGCGTAGCCACTCCCCCTTACGGGCGACGTCGGCGAGGAAGGGGGCGTCGACAAGCTCCAGCACCGTCGCTGCCGCCGCACAGGAAACGGGATTGCCGCCGAAGGTCGTGCCGTGGGAACCCGGGGTGAAGAGATCCTTTGCCTGACCACGGGCAATGGTGGCGCCGATCGGCATACCCGCGCCCAAGCCCTTAGCCATGGTGATGACGTCAGGAAGAACGCCCTCATGCTGGAAAGCGAAGAAATCACCGGTGCGCCCCACACCAGTTTGCACCTCATCGACAATCATGAGGATCCCGTGCTTGGTACAGAGCTCCCGCACGGCGCGCAGGAATCCATCGGGCGCGGGTATCACACCAGTCTCCCCCTGAATGGGCTCCAAGATGATGGCGGCGGTATCCTCCGGGTTCTGTTCCACCAAGGTGGTCAAGTAGTCAATGTCGCCGTAGGTATAGAACTCCACTCCGCCTGGGAAAGGTTCGAAGGCCTTGCGCTTGGCAGGTTGCCCGGTCATAGCGAGAGAGCCCATCGTCCTGCCATGGAAACCGTAGTGCGCGGCGAGGATGCGGCGGCGGCCGGTCAAGCGCGCCAGCTTAAAGGCAGCCTCATTGGCTTCCGCTCCGGAGTTGGAGAAGAAGACACGGGCGTCGCTATCCCCCACCTTCTCCAGGAGTTTGCCCGCAGCCTCGACGACGGGTTTGCTGGCAAAGAGGTTGGAGACATGCCCAACGGTCGCCACCTGAGCGCTGACCGCCTCGACGATGGCCGGGTGGGCATAGCCCAGCGAGTTCACAGCAATGCCGGCGAGCATATCGATGTATTCTTTACCGTCTTCATCGGTCACCGTGGCGCCCTTGCCGGACACGATGGCCACGGGTGGGGTGCCGTAGGTGTTGCTTAACACCTCTCCCCACCGTTGCGTCAGTGTGGTCTGCGCGGTCATTTCTTATCGTCCTTCCTAAAGATCGTGCCTTCTGGGTAGTCCTCACGGTTGTAATCATTGGGCAGCACCATCGTGCCGATGCCGCCCGTAGTGAGCAGCTCTAGTAGCACGGCGTGGGCGATACGCCCGTCGATGACGTGGGCGGCGCTCACATCTCCCTCGACAGCCATAAGGCAGGACTCCATCTTCGGAATCATGCCCGAATCCAGGCCTGGGAGCAGGGCTTTGAGTTTGTCGACCTCAATTTTCGACACCAGTGAATCGCGATTGGGCCAGTCGGTGTACAGGCCCTCCACATTGGTGAGGATGACAAGGCGCTCAGCACCCAGTGCTCGTGCCAATGCACCGGCTGCGATATCCGCGTTGATGTTGTAGACCTCGCCGTCATTTCCGGGAGCGATAGTCGAGACCACTGGAATGCGTCCAGCCTCGATGATGTCCATGACGGCGGAGGGATCGACGCTGACGATGTCTCCCACCATGCCGATATCGGTGGGCTCGCCGTCGACGTCGACAAACCGCTTGCGGGCTTTAAACAGACCCGCGTCCTCACCGGAGGTTCCCACGGCGTAGGGACCGTGGGAGTTGATGAGATTCACCAGACCGCGACCCACCTGGCCGAAAAGAACCATGCGAACCACATCCATGATTTCCGGGGTGGTCACGCGGAAACCGCCCTTGAATTCTCCTTCAATGCCCAGCTTGCCCAGCATCTCATTGATCTGCGGGCCCCCGCCGTGCACCACCACGGGCTTAGCGCCCACGGTGCGCAGGAAAACCATGTCGGCGGCGAAGGCGGCCTTGAGCGAGTCATCCACCATCGCGTTGCCACCGTACTTCACGACGACGATCTTGTCGCGGTAGTGCTGCAGCCACGGCAAGGCTTCCGCGAGCACAGTAGCGCGGTCTACATTGCTGAGTCCCTGAATCATCTTTCCTCCCTGTTTCTCTTAGGAGCTGTACGCGGAGTTGATTTCCACGTAGTCGTGGGACAAGTCGGTGGTGCGCACGAAAGCGGTACCGCTTCCACCAGTACCTAGGTCAACGCGTACGTCAATGTCAGCCCCGGAAAGGTCAACATCACGCGCGCCGGGCGCGCCGGTGGACCCAACGCACACAGCCTGGTTATTGAAGAACACCGAGATGTTCTCCGGATCCATATCAGCCTCTGCCATGCCAACTGCGGCGAGCACGCGACCCCAGTTGGGATCCGAGCCGAACATCGCACACTTGAAAAGGTTGTCGCGCCCCAAGGTGCGCGCGGCGTTCAGCGCCTGTTCATCGGTGGAGGTTCCTTCGACCGTGATCTTCACGCGCTTGGTCACACCCTCGGCATCTGCCTGGAGCTGATCCGCGATATCGGAACACACCGCCAGAACAGCAGCATCCAGCTCTTCCTGGCTAGGCTCAACATCGGAAGCGCCAGAGGACAGGATGATGACCGTGTCATTGGTGGAGGTCGAGCCGTCAACGTCAAGCGTGTTGAAGGTCTGATCACTAGCGGTCTGCAGGGCGGAGTGCAGGGCTTGTGGAGAGGCCACGGCATCCGTCGTCACGCATACCAACATGGTGGCCAGAGAGGGAGCCATCATGCCCACACCCTTGCCCATGGCGCCCATGCTCCAGCCCTCGGCCTTAAAGAGCGATTCTTTGACCACGGTATCGGTGGTCATGATTGCCTCCGCGGCGGCCTGACCGTGCGATTCATCAGAACCGAGATCCCCGGCAACCGCTTCAATACCGGCCAATGCCTTCTCCATGGGAAGCAGCTCTCCGATAAGACCCGTCGAGCACGCCGCGATGTTGGCTGCGGGGATATCTGTGTGCTCGGAGACAGCGGCTACCATCGCCGCCGCATCCTTGTCCCCTTGCACGCCGTTGCAGGCATTCGCGTTGCCTGAGTTATAAATGACGGCTTGGATGGCACCGTCCGCTACTGCTGCACGGGAAAGCTTCACGGGAGCGGCCACCACGCGGTTACGGGTAAACACTGCGGCTGCATCAAAGTTGGGACCTTGATTGACCACAAGGGCCATATCCGGCTTTCCGGAGGGCTTAATCCCAGCCGTCGTGGCGCCAGCGAGGAAGCCGGCGGGTGCAGTAATCATTTCTAGTTTCTCCTTGTCTTAGCGGAACTACAGTTCCAGCGGGATTGGGTGGCGCGAGGAACGCGCGGGCGAGTATTTGGCTATCTAGGGGGCGACGGCTGCCTGCGGCAGGCCCAGAGTTTCCTCCCAGCCCAAGGTGAGGTTCATGCACTGAACGGCCGCGCCGGCGGTGCCCTTGCATAGGTTGTCTAAAGCCGCAGTGATGACAAGACGGTTAGCGCGCTCATCCACGTGTGCCTGAATATGAACCATGTTGCTGCCCACCACGTTCTGGGTTTGCGGTTGCTGGCCTTCCGGAAGCACAAGGCAAAATGGCTCGTCGGCGTAGAACTCACGGAAAGCCTGGGCAACACGGCGCTTGTCGACGCCCCCCTTCAGCGGCGCCGTAATCGTGGCCAAAATGCCGCGCGGCAGAGGGGCAAGCACTGGAGTAAAACTCACGGACACCGGCTCCTGAGTAAAGGGGTGCAGGTTCTGCAGTACTTCCGGGGTGTGGCGGTGGGTGCCACCCGGCTTGTAGGCCTTGAGGTTGCCCATTGTCTCCGCGCCCAACTGAGCTACGGAGGCCTTCTTACCGGCTCCGGATACACCGGTAATCGCGATGACGGACAGGTCCGGCTCAATTAGCCCTTGCGCCACGGCAGGAAGGGCCCCCAGGGTAATCGTGGTGGGAAAACACCCTGGAACAGCGACGCGGTTGCTGCCCTGGAGCTTCTCGCGGTTGCCGGGAACTTCCGGGATCCCGTAGGGCCACGCGCCGGCATACTCACCGCCATAGAATGCATCCCAATCTTCTTTGTTGCGGAGGCGGAAATCGGCGGCACAATCGATGACGGTGACGGACTCCCCCAGCTGACGGCCAATCTCCGCCGAATGCCCGTGCGGCAAACCGAGGAATACGATGTCATGGCCGGCGAGGACTTCTGGGGTGGTGTCCTCGATGACACGGTCTGCCAACTGCGGCAGATGCGGCATGAGTTCGGAGACTCGCCCGCCAGCATTAGAGTGTCCCGTGAGCGCGCCAATGCGCAGATCACCTGAAAGGTACGCTGGGTGCGACAGCACGAGGCGTAGAATTTCGCTCCCTGCATAACCTGTGGCTCCGGCGATTGCTACTGAAATACTCATGCAGCCACCCTAGCAAATAATGCAGTCCGCCGTATGTTATTCAAGAAAAACAGCCGCCGTATTTCTTCATTCCATAAACGGCAAAGCTCGGATTCTCGCGGTACAGTGCGAGAATCCGAGCTTTGGAATAGGAAATAGGAGTGACGCGGGGCCGGCTAACTCCGGGCCCTTTTATGAAACGAGGGCTGCATTTGGACTACATGACACGGGAAGAGACGTCCCCCAGTCCTTCCGAACCAGATACGGCCTTCTTTCCTGCGTAGCCTAGGTAGCCCTGTGGGCCAACGAAGTGGATGCCGCCCTGCGCATCGGCGATAGCGGTGACTTCATTGAATTGGTGAACTTGGCCTGGCTGCAGACGCTTGAAATTCGTGGTCGTAAGCCCTTGGTTGAAGCAATCAGCTTTAGAGCGGCCTGCATGGTAAATAAAACGCGGTGCCAGTTGGCCCGGCGGGTTGCACTGCGGGCTGGTAGCTCGTGCGCCTTCGGACAAACATGCTACGTAGGTTCCTTCGATATTCGCGCTTTCACAGTTGACGGTGCCATCGGCATTGGAGAAGCCTTGAGACAGGTCGGCGGAGGCATGCGGGGCAATTGTGAGTGCACCGGCAACGGCGGCGGTGGCGGTAAGACGGGACAACAGACGCATGGTGTAGACAATCCTTTCGGGGGTTGGAAACGCTGCACCTCTGAGGCTATGAGCCAAGCCACACACCTACCAGTGCTGGGGGATCTTTCCCCACGCCTTCGCACGCTTGCGCAAAGGGAAACCCGGCCCACCTGCAGGGTGAACCGGGTTGATGAATTAATAGATGCCGATACGCTAAGCCCGCATCTGTGCGCCGAGACGCTGCTTTGCCAGCTCCGCAGCGGCGAGACGATGCTGGTTCGCTTCCTCATCGGTCAGCGTGCGGTCATCCGCACGGAAAAGAAGCTGGAAAGCAAGGGATTTCTTGCCCTCACCAAGCTGCTCGCCCCGGAAGACGTCGAAAAGCTCCACGGACTCCAGCAGCTCACCGGCGCCCTCCTCAACGACCTTACGAACCTCTTCAGCCGGGGTGGCATCATCGACGACCAACGCGATGTCTTGGTGCAGGGCCGGGAAGGAGGACAGCACAGGTGCCGGGAACTTTTCCTCCAACGGCAGTGCTGAGACATCGAGCTCCATGGCACACGTGCGTGCAGGAAGCTCCAAAGCCTCAAGAACCTGCGGGTGCAGCTCACCCGCATAACCCACGACCTGCTCTTCATCATCGGCGAGGACAATTGCGGCACAGCGACCCGGGTGCCACGGAAGCTGTTCGGCTGCCTTAACTGCAACGTCAACACCAGCGGAACGAGCCACCTGGCGCGCAGACTCGATCGCATCTGCATAGCTATACGCGCGGCCGGTCCCCCACGGACCTTCGTGCTCAATGTTGCCGGTAGCTACCGTAGCCACGTGCAGCGGCTGCAGAGGCAGGGACTCCAAAAGCTCAGCCACGACGGACTCCTCCGGGCGGGACTCCACCGAAGGCATCGGCGACACATCAGCGCGCTTGAATGCCACCTGCTGGAGGCCGAAAAGGGCAAGGTCGCTTCGGCCACGGGCCACGTTGCGGGCGATGGCCTCAAGAAGGTTCGGGAGCAACGTCGTGGACAGAATGGCCTTGTCGGACTCGAGAGGATTCTGCACGGCCACCGTCTTACGTCGCGGATCCTCCTTGTCCAAGCCCCATGTATCAAAGGTGTCGTTCGGGATAAACGGCGCCGGCAAGACCTCGGCATAACCGGCATAGGCCAAAGCGTGGCCAATAGCGCGGCGGCGCTTCTGGGCCGGCGTCAGACCGCGACCGCCTGCCGGGGTCGGCAGCACAGTGGGAATGTCCTCTAGCCCTTCTAGGCGCAGGACTTCCTCAATGAGGTCGACGTCCATGGAGATATCCGTGCGCCACGTCGCCGGGGTAACTTGCAGCTCATCACCGTTGTCGGTGACGTCGCAGCCCACCTCGCGCAGGCGCTGGATAATGGTGTCGCGGGAGTACTGCACGCCGGCGTATTCGCTGGGCTTGGCGGTGCGCAGGGTGATGGGCTCGCGCTTGGCGACGTCTCCCACGAGCGTCCTGCCAGCCTCGATGGTGCCGCCAGCAATCTGCTGCAGTAGCGCGCAGGCAACGTCGAGGGCGACCTCGACGATGGCCGGGTCGACGCCGCGCTCGAAGCGGCGGGACGCCTCAGAGGAAAGCTTGTGACGGCGAGAGGTCCGGGCCACGGTGATCGGATCCCAGATGGCGGACTCGAAGTAGACATCCGTGGTCTCATCGGAAATCTCTGAGGTCGTACCGCCCATGACACCGGCGAGGGACTGAATGCCGTTGTCATCACAGATGACCACGTCACCAGCCGACAGCTCACGCTTGACGTGATCTAGGGTCTCGAACTTCTCCCCTTCTGCGGCATTGCGCACCACGAGGTTGCCGCTGATCACATTGGCATCGAAGGCGTGCATCGGGGCACCCAGCAACAGCATGACGTAGTTCGTGACGTCGGTGGCCACGTTGACGCTGCGCTGGCCGGACAACATGAGCTCGCGCTCCATCCAAAATGGGGTTCGGGCAGCGGGGTCGATGCCGCTGACCTTGCGCAGACCAAAGCGCTGGGCTTTGGTTTCCTCGCGCAGGTCAACGTCGATAAGCGCGCCCTGTGCCTGAGGAACAGCAGAGATATCTACACCGGCCGCGCTCGGGTCCTGGGCCACGTCCGGGAAGGTGAGGTCAAACGCCGAAGCCACCTCGCGGGTCAAACCGCGCGCGGAGAGGGCGTAGCCGCGATCCGGGGTGATGTTGACGTCGAAGGCAGTATCAGCCAGACCGATGATGGGGCGGGCGTCCTCGCCGACCTTGTCCGCCACCTCGTCCCCTAGAACGATAATGCCGTTGGCCTTGTCGCCGAACCCGAGCTCAGCGGCGGAGCACATCATGCCGTTGGAGATGTGGTCATAAGTCTCGCGAGCAGCAATCTTGAAGCCGCCGGGCAGCTCAGCACCTGGGAGAGAGACCACGACATAGTCATTGAGACGGAAATTGCGGGCGCCACAGATGATGCCCTGCAGCTCGCCGGTGCCATTTGCGTGGCCAACGTTGACCTGGCAATAACGGATTGGCTTCTTGAACTGCGTGAGCTCTTCAATCTCGACGACCTGGCCAATGACCAGCGGGCCGGTCGTCTCTGGGAGGGCCTCAAATCCCTCGGTTTCAAAACCAACGCGAACAAAGCCGGAGTCCAACTCTTCGGAAGGTACGCTCCAGCCGGAATTCGCGGTGCCCAGGATGCGGGTAACCCAGTCTTGGGAAATAAGCATTGTTTTCTCTCTATCCTTTCTCTGGGTTCCTATGCCTGCACGCCGAAGGGCAGGGTGAAGCGAACATCGCCTTCAACCATGTCACGCATATCGGTCAGACCATTGCGGAACTGCAAGGTGCGCTCAAGGCCCATGCCGAAGGCGAAACCTGTGTACTCCTCGGGGTCGATGCCCACGGCACGCAGAACGTTGGGGTTGACCATGCCGCAGCCGCCCCACTCGATCCAGCCGGCGCCGCCCTTCTTATTCGGGAACCACACATCGACCTCGGCCGAGGGCTCGGTGAACGGGAAGTAGTTCACGCGCATGCGGGTGGTGGTCTCGGGGCCAAAAAGAACCTTGGCTAGGTGCTCCAGGGTGCCGCGAAGGTGGGCCATGGTCAGCCCCTTGTCCACTGCTAGGCCCTCCACCTGGTGGAAGACCGGAGTATGGGTGGCATCGAGTTCGTCGGTGCGGAAAACGCGACCCGGGCAAGCGATGTACAGCGGTACGTCTCGCTCAAGCATCGTGCGTACCTGCACCGGCGAGGTATGCGTACGCAAGACCTGCTTGGAGCCTTCCTTGCCCACATGGAAAGTGTCCTGCAACGTACGCGCAGGGTGATCGGGCTTGAAGTTCAGCGCATCAAAGTTAAAGTACTCGGCCTCAACCTCCGGGCCGTCGGCAATCTCCCAGCCCATGCCCACGAAGATGTCGGCGATGCGCTCCGACAACGCGGTAATAGGGTGCAAAGCACCAGTCTGCGCCCGCGTGGTGGGGACGGTAACGTCGACTTTCTCCGCCTTCAGCTGAGCGGCGCGAGCCTCCTGCTCCAGCACTTCACGAATCTGTGCAAAGCGCTTTTCCACCTTGCCGCGGGCCATGTTTACGGCACGACCGGCGTCCTTGCGCTGATCCTTGGGCAACTGGCCCAGCGACTGGCGGGCCTGCGGAATATAGCCACCGTCACCAAGGTGTTCGCGGCGGGCGGAGGTGAGCTCGTCGAGGTCGGATGCAGCCTCGAAGGCGGCAATGGCCTTCTCCGCGGCGGCCCCCAGGGCCTCTTCGGTCAATTCGATCTGAGGTGTATCGGACACGTGCCTTGATTACCTTCTTCTCGCACAAAAACTAACGCGAGCTATCTTACCGTGCTTAACGACTACTGTGGCCACCAGCCCTAGTCACAGAGCAGAGCTAGCTGTTCTGTTGCTTGGCTGATTCATAAAGACAAATGCTGGCGGCCGTAGCCAGGTTGAGTGACTCTGCACGCCCAAGAATCGGAATGCGCACACGCATGTCAGCTTCATCCAAGAGCTCGCCCAGTCCATGTGCTTCGTTACCGAATAACCAGGCGGTGGGTTGGCTCAGATCTGCCTCAGCTAGATCTACTTCACCATCAGCAGCCGTGGCTAGCACCTGCATCCCGGAAGAGCGCAGCTTGCCCAGGACGTCCTTGATGTTGGGATCGCGAGCAACGGGTACATGAAACAGCGACCCCGCCGACGCGCGCGCGACCTTGCAGCCCAAAGGGTCGACCGCCTCACCGGCGAAGATGACACCGTCCGCCCCCATGGCGTCCGAAGTCCTAATCAGGGTACCTGCGTTGCCAGGCTCAGACGTCAGCACTGGGACTGAGACCAGCTGTGGTTTGCCCGCCAGAATCTTGCCGGCGCTCCACAGGACGGGGCGGCACACGGCGAAGAGCCCGGTGCTCGTCGCGGTATCAGACAGGTGCTTGGCCGCCTTATCCGTGATGGGGTGGACATAGACGTCCATATATCCGCAGGCTTGCACGATGTGGGCGAAGCGCTCGGCGGCTCTTTCCGTCACGAAGACGTCGGTCGCCGCTCCCGTGGACACCGCCGCGTCCACAGCGTTTTCGCCCTCGATGATGAAGCGCTCCGCCTTACGACGGTTGGCCGCGCGGTGCAGCTTGGCCGCATTGACTACGCGCGGCGTGCGTTCGGTAAAAGCAGAGGAGAAATCCAGATCCATGTATGTGACGGTACCGACCGAGCTTCACATTGAAAAGTCCCGCTTGCCCACCACGTTCGGGCGGGCAAGCGGGATAAGAGTTCTCCGCGATTCTCTGCAGACGGTTACTTCTTCAGCGGTACGCCGTTTGCGTCCTTATCGTAATTGGAGAAACCACCGGCGATGAACACGAGCTCAACCCACTTCCAGATCACCAATCCAGCGACGAGGAAAATACCAATGATGATAAAGGAAGTAATAAGGCCGACGACGGCAAGAGCCAGCTGCCACATACCGCGCTTCGTGCGGCCGAGGTAGAAGTTATGAACTCCCAATTCACCCAAGAAGAAGCACAAGAGCAGTGCTACTACCCATGACTTTTGCTCTCCTCCAGCCTGTGGCTGCTGGCCGTAGTGTGACTGGTAAGCGTCCTGCTGCGCTGGAACATTCTGAGCCGGCTGCGAACCACCATACGGGGCCGCGCTATAACCGTACTGGTCGTTCGAAGACCCGAAGGGGTTTGCCTGTTGCGGCTGTCCTCCGTTAGAGGCGCCGTCAAAAGCGTCACCATTGGGCTGATAAGCGTTGTTCGGGTTGGTCATTTCTCTTCTCTCCTTCACACCATGTATCTCTGGCCAGCCCCAAGGACTAAGCGCAGGCGGCTTTCATGACAGTACTGTGCAATGTAACACAATCCCTCGGGAGAAGCAGCGCTTAAGAGTTCTTGCGGGCATTACTCCCGCAACGACAAAACCCACCGTCCCTTCATCAGGGGCGGTGGGTTCATCTGGCGTCTACGCGCGGTGCTTAGGCAGCCTTCGGAGCGTTGACATCCTCCGGAAGTGCAGCCTTAGCAGCCTCGCACAGTGCAGAGAAAGCCTCGAAGTCATTAACTGCAAGCTCGGCGAGGATCTTGCGGTCAACCTCGATCTCAGCCAGGCGCAGGCCGTGGATGAGGCGGTTGTAGGTGATGTCGTTCATACGAGCAGCAGCGTTGATGCGCTGGATCCACAGCTTGCGGAACTCGGACTTACGGGCGCGACGATCGCGGTAAGCGTAAGTCATGGAGTGCAGCCACTGCTCCTTGGCCTTGCGGTAAAGGCGGGAGCGCTGGCCGCGGTAGCCCTTAGCGGACTTCAGGATTGCGCGACGCTTCTTCTTGGCGTTAACTGAGCGCTTTACTCGTGCCACAGTAATACTTCCTTATCTTGATTGTGAGTGTGTGGGGATGGGAGTTTCGGCGCTGACTATGCGCGGCCGAGAAGGCGCTTGACGCGCTTGGTGTCTGCCTTGGCGACGTCCTCGGTGCCCTTCAGACGACGGGTGCGCTTGGACGGCTTGCCCTCCAGGAGGTGGCGGCGGTTAGCCTGCTCGCGGCGCAGCTTGCCGGAGCCAGTCACCTTGATGCGCTTGGCGGTGCCCTTGTGAGTCTTCTGCTTCATGAGAATTAAATCCTTAAATCCTAAGTGGAGCGTGGTCTACTTCTTGCCTTTGCGGACGGGTCCAAGAACCATGGTCATGTTGCGACCATCCTGCTTGGGACGCGACTCCACAACGCCGACCTCTGCGACGTCGTCAGCCAAACGCTCCAACAGGCGGAAACCCAGCTCCGGACGCGACTGCTCGCGGCCACGGAACATGATGGTCACCTTTACCTTGGAACCCTTCTCCAGGAAGCGCACCACGTTGCCCTTTTTCGTCTCGTAATCGTGATCATCAATCTTCGGACGGAACTTTTGTTCCTTCACCACAGTTTGCTGCTGATTCTTACGGGACTCGCGGGCCTTCTGGGCCTGCTCGTACTTAAACTTGCCGTAATCCATGATCTTGGCTACGGGCGGCTTCGCGTTCGGTGCAACCTCGACCAAGTCAAGATCCGCTTCGTACGCGAGCTTGCGAGCATCGTCAGTACGGACGATGCCCACCTGTTCACCACCGGGGCCAACAAGACGGACCTCGGGTACTCGGATGCGCTCATTAATGCGAGCTTCAGCGCTGATTGTGGTTCTCCTCGATTGTGGGGCTAGTAGTGTGCCTACCGAGGCCACAAACGAATAAATCCCGGTGCCAGTGGCATCCGGGAGTTTCTTTTTCAAGCACGCACCACCATGTGGCGCCTACTCTTAACCTTTATCCTGCGTTGGAATGGTGATTCCTACGCGGCCTCAGGTGGGAGAAACTCCGCTTGCGGCCCAAGTACCTCCTGGAGGAGGCGCTACGGGCGGTAGTGCGCACTACTTTAACACCACATGCATCAATCACCAAATCGGCGTGCAGGTGAGTTAGTTGTTGCTTTGGCCGACGCACCTTGTCTCTTCGACGCTGCGCTTGCCGACGCCTCCGCACTAGGCGACGCACAACCAACCAAGGGCTTTAGCGCGCCCTCCCCCAGCGCCTCGGTGACAACACGGTCTACGCCTGCAGCAAGCAAGTTAAGAGCGGGGATAGCCTCCTCGGCGTAGTCGCCGGGCATGGTGACCTCAATGGCCAATCCCACCGCGCCATCGGCATCCTTACCGGCCCCCTCGGTTTCCCGCACCCCAATCTGGCGATGGGTATACCCATTGTCCTCCTCGGAAAGCCCCCAGCCGCCTTTGGCCCGGGTATGCGGGAGGCGGTCGAGTCCATTGTCTTGCCATTCCACGATGTCATCCATCGCGTCATAAACCTGCGCGGCTTCGGGGATACACGGCAGGTGTGCGCCAAACTTGGCCTGCTCTTCGAGCAACCACGTGGAATATCCAAATGGTTCCTCAAATTCGCCGGATGAGTCATATTCCTTCAAGAGAGCCTTGACTGCGCTTCCCGCTTCCCCCTCGGTCCAACGAACGTGGGACCACAGTGCGTAGGCGGCATCGTTGTCCGATTCCCTAATGGCGAGGTCCACAAGCTCAGGGCTAGCCTCGTCGCGCAAAGCCGCGATGGCGATCGGCACCTTTACGGTTGACCATGCAGGCTCTTCGCCCCTTAGTCCAGCGTTGAATGTTCCCTGTCGATCCGCCACTGACACTCCAGCTTGAACGTCATACTCACTTTCGACGTCTGCGACGACGGAGCGCAGCTCCGCATCGAGGTCGTAGCTGTCCTTAACCCCCTCACTAGATGTTTCTGGAGCTTCCTGCACTGCGTCCCTATCCGGGGCAGAACAGCCCGCCGCAGTTGTAGCCACGGCAAGACCGAGAGCCAGCGCAGCCGTTTGCGTGAGCTTCTGCCCTACCATCACACCATCTCCTTGAGGAACCCTCCTGTATAGGAGCCTTCCACTTGTGCCACATCTTCTGGCGTGCCCTGAGCCACAACGGTTCCGCCGCCGGAGCCACCCTCGGGGCCCATGTCAACGATCCAATCCGCGGCCTTAATGACGTCCAGGTTGTGTTCGATGATGATAACGGAGTTGCCCTTATCCACCAGACCCTGAATGACGAGCATGAGCTTGCGGATGTCCTCAAAGTGCAGGCCCGTCGTCGGCTCATCCAAGATGTAGACCGTGCGCCCATTCGTGCGCTTTTGTAGCTCAGATGCCAGCTTCACGCGCTGTGCTTCACCGCCGGAAAGTGTTGTAGCGGCTTGACCCAGGCGGACGTATCCAAGGCCCACCTCCACCAAGGTATTGAGGTAGCGGTGAATGGAGGTGATGGGCTCAAAGAACTCTGCAGCCTCTGAAATCGGCATGTTGAGGACCTCAGCAATGTTCTTGCCCTTGTAAAGAACCTCCAGGGTCTCGCGGTTATAGCGTGCGCCCTCGCATACTTCACAGGGCACGTAGACATCGGGCAGGAAGTTCATCTCAATCTTGATGGTGCCGTCACCTTGGCACGCTTCGCAGCGTCCGCCCTTGACGTTGAAGGAGAAGCGGCCCGGCTTGTAGCCGCGGACCTTGGCCTCCTGGGTTTCCGCGAAGAGGTTGCGGATCTTGTCGAAGACCCCTGTGTACGTCGCTGGGTTTGAGCGCGGGGTGCGCCCGATAGGGCTCTGGTCCACCTGCACGAGTTTGTCTAGGTGCTCCACGCCCTCGACTCGCTTAGCCCGTCCCGGCACCTGACGGGCGCGGTTGAGCTTGTTGGCCAAGGTCTTGGCCAAAATCTGGTTGACCACGGTGGACTTTCCGGAACCGGACACGCCTGTTACACAGACGAGGACGCCCAGCGGGATCTCCACGTCAATGCCCTTGAGGTTATTCTCACGAGCGCCGACCACCTTGAGCATGCGCTCAGGATCGATCGCACGGCGACTGTCCGGGACTGCAAGCTTCTTCTTGCCCGAGAGGTATTGCCCTGTGAGCGATTCCTCCACGGCTTCAATACCGGCGGGTTCACCCTGGTAAACCACGGTGCCACCGAATTCGCCGGCGCGCGGTCCTACGTCGACAAGCCAGTCCGCCTCCCGAATGGTGTCTTCATCGTGCTCCACCACGATCAAGGTGTTTCCGATATCGCGCAAGCGCTTCAACGTGGCGATGAGGCGCTGGTTATCGCGTTGGTGTAGGCCGATGGAGGGCTCATCGAGCACGTAGAGAACTCCCGCCAAGCCGGAACCGATCTGGGTGGCGAGGCGGATGCGCTGCGCTTCACCACCGGACAACGTGGAGGCGCCACGGTCGAGGGTGAGGTAGTTCAGACCGACGTCGAGAAGAAAGCGCAAGCGCGCCTGGATTTCCTTTAGTACAGCACCAGCGATGATCTCCTCGCGGTGGCCCAGAACAAGCGAGTCGAGGAATTCTGCTGCCTCCTCGATGGACAGTGCCGTCAGGCCCGCGATGGACTGCTCACCGTGTGCGGTCGAGGCCAAGCGCACCGCCAGGATTTCGGGCTTGAGGCGCGTGCCGTTGCAGGCATTACAAGGAACGCGACGGGTGTACTGAAGCAGGCGGTCCTTCTGCGATTCGGAATCAGCCTGATCAAGCTTGCGCTCCAGGAATCCGATGGCACCTTCAAAAGGCGCGGACCAATTGCGTTGGCGGCCATAGCGGTTCTTGTAGCGCACGCTGACTTCCACGTCAGTGCCATAAATCAAGGCGTGGCGCTGCTCATCAGTCAACTCAGAAACCGGAGTGCGGGGCTCGAAGTCCAGGGCCTTCGCTAAGCCTTCGACAAGCTTGACGAAGTACCTCGCATTGGGACTCGACGTCCACGGTTGGATGGCCTCCACAGCCGGAGCATCCGGGTCTGGGATCAGCAGATCAACGTCGACCTCAAGGCGGGTGCCCAAACCGTCACACACCGGGCAGGAACCGAAAGGTGCGTTGAAGGAGAAGGCGCGCGGCTCATATTCCTCAATGGTCAGCGTGTGGCCGTTGGGGCAGGCGGCCTTCTCCGAGTAGGTGTGAGTGAGCTCTTCCCGGTCGACGAAATCCAGGGTTACCAGGCCATCAGCCAAGCGCAGAGCAGTCTCCACGGAATCCGTCAGCCTCTGCTTTTGGGAAGCCTTGACCTGCAAGCGATCCACGACGACGTCGATGTCATGCTTAATCTGCTTCTTCAGCTTGGGCGGATCACTGAGTTGGTAGAGCTCACCATCCACCCGGACGCGGGAATATCCCTGCGCCGCGAGGTCCGCGAAGAGGTCAACGAACTCGCCTTTACGGCGGCGCACAACCGGTGCGAGGACCTGAAACTTAAGCTTCTCCTCGTGGCTTAAAACCTCATCCACGATTTGCTGTGGGGTTTGACGCTCAATGACGGCATCGCACTGAGGGCAGTGCGCCGTGCCCGCGCGGGAGAAGAGCAGACGCAGGTAATCATAGATCTCGGTGATGGTTCCCACTGTTGAGCGCGGGTTGTGGTTGGTGGACTTTTGGTCAATGGACACCGCCGGAGAAAGCCCATCAATGAACTCAACGTCCGGCTTATCCATCTGGCCAAGGAACATGCGCGCATAGGAGCTCAAGGACTCAACGTAGCGCCGCTGGCCCTCGGCAAAGATGGTGTCGAAAGCAAGCGAGGACTTGCCCGAGCCAGATAGGCCGGTAAACACCACCAATTTGTCGCGCGGAATATCGATATCCACGCCCTTGAGGTTGTGCTCACGCGCACCTCGTACGACCAAACGATCAGCCACTAGTTGCTGCCTTCCTACACAAATGTATGTGTGTTCAGAGAGTTCTCAATCAGAATGTACCCGTATGGTTGGACTTATGAACAACGCGCTTGAGCTTCATAAAATTTCCGTGTCCGACATGGACAACAATTGCTACCTACTGTGTGCGGGCGAAGAAGCGCTGCTTATCGACGCCTCCGCTGACGCCCCCGCGCTGCTTTCTCTAGCCGCCGATAACGGAGTAAAGATCACCTCCGTGCTTACCACCCACCGCCACTGGGACCACGTGCGTGCGCTGAAAGAAGTCTTGGGCACAACCGGCGCCGTGCACTATGCCTCTTTCCTCGACTCCCCTGCCCTGCCCGCGTCCGTCGACGTGGAGTTGGAGCATGGCGATACCCTGCCTTTTGCTGGCGTCGACCTACCCGTCATCATTTTGCGCGGACACACTCCAGGCGGTGCAGCGGTTGCAGCCGAGATTGACGGTGTCACCAACCTCTTCGTCGGCGATTCCCTCTTCCCCGGCGGCGTGGGGAAAACCACCTCGGAAGGTGACTTCGTGCGCCTGTACAAGGATGTCACGCAACGCCTCTTTGACGTTTACCCTGACGAAGCGATCGTCCGCCCTGGGCACGGAGCACCCACAACGCTCGGCACAGAGCGCCCGCATCTGGACGAGTGGTGGGAGCGGCGTTGGTAACGACGTGTTAACTGCTGCCCTCACGGCAGCAGTTGTTTAACCCGCGTACTATGGTGTGACGAACGTCTTTACAGATCTATCGAATGGAGCACGTCATGATTCGTAAGTTTGCCCGTCCTATGCTGGCCTCCGTGTTCATCTGGGATGGTGTGGATACGCTCCGCAACACCTCGGAGCACGTCGCGGACACCGAGTCCGTGCTCAAGCGCCTGCGCAAGGTGCTGCCGCGCGAGTATGCAGGCTACATCCCTAACGACCCCGAGCTGGTTACCCGCGCGCTCGGCGGCGCAAAGACCGCCGCGGGCACCAGCTTGGCGCTGGGCAAGGCACCGCGCACCTCCGCTGCTGTGCTGGCGCTGACTCACGTCCCCAACTTGGTTGGAAATGCTTTCTGGACCGCAGATTCCAAGGAAGAAAAGGAAGCACAGCGCAACGGCTTCATTACCAACACCGCTCTGCTCGGCGCCCTGGCCATCGTCACCCAGGACACCGAAGGTAAGCCATCTGTGCGTTGGCGCGCTGCCAAGGCTTCCGAGCGCGCGAACAAGAAGATCCAGCAGGCGCTGCCGGGCAAGTCCGAGCAGCAGAAGTTTGCGGATGACTTCTCCACCCGCGCCAATGAGATTTCTTCTGATGTCACGGCCAAGGCCAATGACTGGTTCGAGACCGCCAAGGACTACGTCGAGGACAACCGCGATGACTGGGAGTCCACCGGACGCGATTTCCTCGAGTCCGCACGCACCTTCGTGGAAGACACCGCCGAGACCGCGCGCGAGTTCATTGAGGACAACAAGGATGACTGGCTCGACGCTGCCCGTGATAACTCCGCTACCGCTCGCAAGGGCCTCGTCAAGGCGGCCGGCAAGGCTCAGGACCGCGCTGACGCGGCCCTGGCCAAGGCCGATTCGCTTGATAGCAAGCGCGCCCAGAAGAAGGCTCGCAAGCGCGCGGAAAAGCTGCAGAAGGAAGCATCCAAGAAGCTCGATAAGGCATTCAAGAAGTTCGGTGACCGCCTCTAAGCACGTCGCCTAAAGTTGCGGATAGCCCCGCAACGCACCGCGATACATGGAAGCGGTGGAGACAACAACGGCTCAGCTAGTATGCTGGGCCGTTGTTCTTTTCCACCCAGGAGAAGCCTTCAAACGCGCCCAAGGAGCCTTGTGTCTGAATCTTCATCCGTGCCTCGCACCGCAAACCCTAGTGCTCAAGCAAACGATCCGCACACCGAGATTGCCAGTGAGCAAGCCTACGTCGATGGCCTTTTTGCGCGTCTCGATAACGAGGTTCACGCCGCAAATGAGCGCCTCAATGAGGTACAGGCTGCCGTCGATCCGCATACCCCGGATGCCGATGCGCTGGTGCGCCGCGAAACCGAGTACCACGGGTTGCAGGCCAAGCTGGACCGTCTAAACATCGCCCAACTCGGACTGGTTTTTGGGCGCATCGACATTGATGCGCCCGGTGATAACCCCACCCCGGAGGGACTAGACCGCCGCTATATCGGCCGCATGGGGCTCGATGCCCGCGAGGAGGATTACCGCACGCTCCTTCTGGATTGGCGCGCCCCGATGGCGCGACCTTTCTACCTTGCCACCACCGCGCACCCCGAGGGAGTCCACGTCCGCCGGCACATCAGGACTACTGGGCGCACGGTAACCGGAATCAGCGACGAAGTTCTCGAAGGCGAGTCACACACCGACAGCAGCGACGTTGCCAGTGAGTCCGCCCTCCACCACGTCATGCAACAGGCCCGCACTGGGCACATGCCTTCCATTGTGGAAACCATTCAGAGGGAGCAGGACGAAATCATCCGTGACAGCACGCGCGGCGTCATGGTGGTCGAAGGCGGGCCAGGAACCGGCAAGACGGCGGTGGCACTGCACCGTGTGGCCTATTTGCTCTACACCTACCGCGAACAGCTAGCCGCCACGGGTGTGCTCATCGTAGGTCCCAACTCCACCTTCCTGGAGTACATCTCCCGGGTGCTTCCGGAGCTTGGTGAAACCGGCGTTGTGCTTTCTACCATCTCTTCCCTCTTCCCCGGCATTGAAGCTACTCACCCTGAGTCCCTGCTCGCGCGCGAAATCAAGGGTTCCGCGGCCATGGTGGAGATCCTCGGCAACGCGGTGAAGGACTATCAGCGCCTGCCGGAACAATCGCGCACGCTCGAAATCGATCGGCTCGAGCTCACCGTGGACCCACAGATGGTCAAGGCAGCACGGACGCGTGCACGGCGCTCGCGCAAACCACACAACGATGCCCAGGCAGCGTTTGCGGAACACCTCACCGAGTCACTGGCCCAGCAGATGGCTGAACGCATTGGCGCTGACCCTCTCGGCGGCAACAACCTGCTCTCCCGCGCGGATGTGGATCAGCTCCACGACGACCTCGCGGAAGAACCCCAGGTGCTGGAGCTCATCGACGAGTTCTGGCCCCACCTGACACCCACCGATGTCCTCGCCGATCTCCTCAGCAGCACCGAACGCATCGATTCGGCGGCCGGCGACTATGATGATGAAACCCGCAGTGCGCTCTACCGTGAGGACGGCCGAGCTTGGGCGCCTTCCGACGCCGCGCTTCTCGACGAACTTGCGGTTCTCATCGGCATGCCCGACCCCGAAGCAGAACGTGTCGCCGAAGAAAAAGAATGGCGCGAGCAGGTCGCAGAGGCAGAAGACGCACTCGATATCCTGAGCTCTTCCGATTCCACCGACAACGATGACGACATGTTCGAAGCAGAGATTCTCTCTGCCCACGACGTCATCGACGCCGAGCACCTCGCTCGACGCCACGAGGTTCGGGACTCCCGCACCACCGCCCAGCGCGCGCGTGAGGACTACACGTGGGCCTACGGGCACGTCATCGTCGACGAGGCCCAAGAACTCACCCCGATGGAATGGCGCATGATTTTTCGCCGTAGCCCCTCGCGATGGATGACTCTCGTGGGCGACACATCCCAGACCGGTGCCCCTGCCGGCGTCGATGATTGGGCGGACACGCTCGAGCCGTTCGTCGGCCAGCGCTTTCGGCTTCACGGGTTAAGCGTCAACTACCGCACCCCGCGCCCAATTACCGAATTGGCCAATCAACTCTTGGAATCCATCAACCCCGAAGCGACGCCAGGTATCGCTGTCCGCGACGGCGTGGACGTCATCTGGCGCGATGATACGGACGACCTTGAGCCAGCTACCTTCCAGGATGATGAAGGGCGCCTGCGGGCTGTGATCACGGCGGCCAACGTTGAGCACACCAAGGGACTAGAGTTTGACCACGTCACCGTAGTCAACCCGGATGACATCGTGGCAGCATCACCGCAAGGTTTGCACAACCTCTACGTGGCCCTCACGCGCGCGACGCAGTCCTTGACCATCGCCGGCCGTTACGCGGAGGTTTTCGGTTAGTCTGGTGCGCATGGCACTTTCCGATATCGCCCGCAAAGTCGAATCCACCGCGAATGCATTCTCACTTAAGCACTCCGCACGCAAAGGCTGGCAACCCAGCATTACTGGCTATGCCGGCTACGGCAACGAGGACTTTGTCCATGTGCTTGGCCGCGTGCTCATGCACGATCCCAAGGCTGAGGAACGCGATACGTGGACCCAACGCGGATACCGCCAATTCTTCACCATCCAGGTCACGCACCACGAGGTCGAAGTAACAGTTGGTGGTAAGACGGTGCCGGGCACCACGAACGACAACGGCTATATCGATGTCCTCGTCCATGATCACGGGCTAGAACCTGGCTGGCACGACGTCACCATTCGCGCCAAAGGCGCAGACGAGGTGCGCGCGGAAGTCCTCATCGTGGACAAAGACACGACATTCGGTGTGGTCAGCGATATCGATGACACCATCATGGTGACCTGGCTGCCGCGAGCCATGATTGCAGCGTGGAATTCCTGGGTAAAGCGCACCAATACGCGAACCCCCGTCGAAGGCATGGCCAGTTTCTACCGGGAGATCTCTCAGCAGCACCCAGAGGTTCCCTTCGTCTACCTCTCCACCGGTGCGTGGAATACCTATGACACCTTGGTCAATTTCATGGGGGAGAACGGCTTCCCACGTGGCCCACTGTTGCTCACCGACTGGGGCCCAACGCCCACCGGTCTTTTCCGCAATGGCCAAGAACACAAGCGCGTCCAACTGCGCAATTTGTTCATTGCTTTCCCCAAATTGCGCTGGCTTCTCATCGGTGATGATGGGCAGCACGATCCTCTGACTTATGCCGACGCCGCGGCGGAGCATCCCGACCGTGTGGCAGCGGTAGCAATACGCAACCTCACGCCACAAGAGCAGCTGCTCTCCCATGGCTCGCTTGCTCCCTTGGTCAAGGTCAACAAAGAGTCTTCTTTCGATATCCCGCTCATTCAAGGCGCCGACGGTAACGCCCTCGCCCGCGCCTATCGCAAGCTTCGGTTCGGCTCTTAGAAAAGCACCACAACGCGCAAACACGCCCCAGAGACTTCCGACGAAGAAGTTTCTGGGGCGTGTGCGCGCCGTAGCCCGAGAAGGCTTAGTTCACGGTGTGGACGATCATGACGTCACAATCAGACTGACGCGCGACATCCGCCGGAACCGAACCGAGCAGACGGCCGGTCAAAGAATTAATTCCGCGGTTACCAACGATGAGCAGGTCAGCCTTGTTGTCGTTGACGATCGACATCAGGGCTTGAACCGGGGTGCCCGGACGCACAGCGGTCTCCACCTTCGTCACGCCGAACTTCTCTGCGTGTTCCTTACCGGAGGCGAGGTTGGCCTGAGCCTTCTCATCGCCGAGAATCGTCACTGAATCCTGGCGCAGTGTCTTGGAGGCTTGCTCCTGGTTCTCGTAGTAGGCGCAACCGATGATGAGGGTGGCATCGAAGGCTGCGGCGATCTTGGCGGCGCGCTCCACTGCGAGCAGGGAGGACTTGGAACCGTCGGTACCGACCACGATCTTGTTGTAATCGCTCATGATGACCTTTCTTCGCTGGGCCCCAACCTTGAGGCCACCGCTAAACAAAATTCTAAAAGCTTTTGCGCACCCGCTAGTCTAACAACGCTGGCGTGTTCGCGTCGATCAGCGCGTGTGCTGTGCACCCGACTGGGTCCCGGCGCTTACTCAGTGGTGTTGACCACCACAACATCCGCGTGGGCCTTACGGGTTAGCTCCGTCGCAACGGAACCGAATACCCGGCCGCGAACTGAATGGATTCCCTTGTTACCCACCACGAACAAGTCGACGTCATAGTCCTTGCCCACCTCGATGAGTGAGTTCACAGGGTCGCCAGACTTAGCGATGATCTCGATGCGCTTCGCACCCTCGCCGTGCGCGATCTCCGCGGCATTGTTGAGGAAATTCTCCGACATTTCCTCGCTGACGACGGGCACGCGGGCGTCCTCCGCGTTCGGTGCGCCGAGCATCGAACCGGAGTGATTGTAAAAAGCAGACACGATGATCAACGTCGCATCATAAGCACGCGCCATAGATGCGGCAGAACGGACGGCACGCAGGGATGTCGGTGATCCATCGGTTCCCACGGCGATGACGTTGTAGCTCAGCATGATTCTCCTTATAACTAGTGGTTAATCCCTAACAGTATGGCACGGCTACCCGCACTGAGTGTGGTGTTACCCGCCCAGTGCACTAACGAGGTTTCAGTACGCCGGCCCAGACTGTTAAATCCCGGCCTCTTTGAGTCCACGTTGCTCCTTCTTCAGGTCCGCGATCTCATCGCGCAAGCGCCCCGCCAGCTCGAATTTAAGCTCTCGGGCGGCTTCGCGCATTTGGGTCGTCAGGTCGTCGATAAGCGCCTGCACCTCGTCGGCAGCCATGGAAGACACATCGGGCTTCTCGACGATTGCCGTGGGGTCCGCCCCCTGCTCCTGTTCATCGGCGTTGTCGTAGACCTGGTCCAAAATGTCAGCGATCTTCTTGCGCAATGGCTGCGGGTCGATGCCGTGTTCCTTGTTATAGGCAATCTGCTTTTCACGGCGGCGCTCAGTCTCCTCGATGGCTTCCTGCATCGAGTCCGTAATCTTGTCTGCGTACATGATGACCTCACCGGACACGTTTCGGGCGGCGCGGCCAATTGTCTGGATGAGCGAAGTGGTGGAACGCAGGAAGCCTTCCTTGTCTGCGTCCAAAATAGCGACGAGTGAGACTTCGGGAAGGTCGAGGCCCTCGCGCAGCAGGTTAATACCAACGAGCACATCGAATTCACCCAAGCGCAGCTGCCGCAGCAGCTCCACGCGCTGCAGCGTATCGATATCCGAGTGGAGGTAGCGCACCTTGATGCCATGCTCCAGAAGGTAATCAGTGAGGTCTTCTGCCATGCGCTTAGTCAAGGTGGTGACCAATACACGCTCCTGCTTAGCGGTGCGGGAGCGGACCTCATCGATAAGGTCATCGATCTGGCCCTTGGTGGGTTTGACCGTCACCTTGGGATCCACCAGGCCGGTGGGGCGAATGACCTGTTCCACGAACTCGCCGCCGGAGGCCGTCATCTCGAAATCACCAGGCGTGGCCGACATGTAGACCGTTTGCCCCACGCGCTCTTCGAACTCATCAAAGGTGAGCGGACGGTTATCCACAGCAGACGGCAAACGGAAGCCAAACTCCACGAGGTTGCGCTTGCGGGCCATATCACCCTCAAACATGCCGCCGATCTGCGGGACGGTCACGTGGGACTCATCGATGATGGTGAGGAAGTCCTCTGGGAAGTAATCCAAGAGCGTCGCCGGCGCCGAACCGGCGGGGCGCCCGTCAACGTGGCGCGAATAGTTCTCAATGCCGGAGCAAAAGCCCACCTGCTCGATCATCTCGAGGTCGTATTCGGTGCGCATTCGCAGGCGCTGTGCTTCGAGCAACTTGCCGCGGTTCTCCAGCTCGGCGAGGCGTTCCGCAAGTTCTTCCTTGATGTCCTCGATGGCCCGCGCCATGCGCTCTGGACCCGCCACGTAATGCGTCGCGGGGAAGATTCGCACCTCGTCGACTCGCTCGAGAACATCGCCCGTCAACGGGTGGATGTAGTAGAGCTCGTCCACGTCATCGCCGAAGAATTCGATGCGCACCGCGCGCTCCTCATAGGCGGGGATGATATCCACGGTATCGCCCTTGACGCGGAAGGTTCCGCGGGGAAAACCCACGTCATTGCGCTCGTACTGGATATCCACGAGCAGGCGCAGGAAGCGATCGCGGTCAATCTCCTCCCCTTCCTCCAACACGACAGAGCGGTCGAGGTAGGACTGCGGCGTGCCCAAGCCATAGATACAGGACACAGAGGACACCACGACAACGTCGCGGCGGGAAAGAAGCGCCGAGGTGGCGGAGTGGCGCAGGCGTTCCACGTCCTCATTAATGGAGGAATCCTTCTCAATGTAGGTATCCGTCTGCGCGATATAGGCTTCCGGTTGGTAGTAATCGTAGTAAGAAACGAAGTATTCAACAGCGTTGTGCGGGAGGAGCTGGCGCAGCTCATTTGCCAACTGGGCCGCCAGCGTCTTATTCGGCGCCATCACGAGTGTCGGGCGCTGCTGTTTTTCGATGAGCCACGCCGCAGTAGCGGACTTACCAGTACCCGTGGCACCCATGAGCACAACGTCGCGCTCGCCGCGACTCAGCCGCTCATCCAGTTCCGCGATGGCGGCAGGTTGGTCGCCGGCGGGCTGGTACTCTGATTCAACACGAAAATCGGCCGAGCGCCGTTCGATTTCACCGACAGGACGGTGTTCCGAGACCGGCAGGATAGGGTGTTCAGCAGCAAAAGCCATGCCGACCAGTCTAACGCGCCGAAGCCTAAACCTGCTAGGTCCCGGCAGCTCAACACCCCAGCCACTGTGTGAGGCAAGAGAGAACGGTTTAGGGCAATACAGCACGCGTCGTGCGCAGCCACAGATCTAACTCACCCGTGGTTTCCCACAGTGCATAGATCGGGGAATTATTGGGCTCCATCGCAGTGTTAATTTTCTTGCGCAGCCAGGCCCGAGTCTGCGGTGTGCGCAGTGCTTTAACGGATTCGACACTGACTCCAGCGGGAAGTTTGTCCGCCGGGGACGTCGCCAGTGCGCCTAAGGCGATGACGACCTCGGCGTCGTCAACATCGATGGGAGAATCCACGCAGCTCTTCTTAAACGTGTCGAGGTCGAAGGAGCCATCACGAATTTCCGCGAGCGCTTCGCACGCGGCGTGATTATCAAAAGGCCCAACGTCCCAGGTTCCCATGGAGGGGCAGATTAAGCACTCAAGATGAACGGGGCACGAGCACAAGGTAAATTTTAGCCACCATATGCTTTAAAAGTTGCCGCTCTCCTTTAGAATCGGCTGGCATGAAGTTTCGTTCCCTCGCCAGCGCAGTGACCATCGCCGGTCTCGTGCCCGTCGCTATCGTGTCCCACACGCCCACCGCCCAAGCTTCTCCGTGTACGGCCTATTCGAAGTCCGGTAGCTTCACGTCGAAGCCCGAGGCCTCCGGGCCGGGAGGTGGCTCTTCGCTAGGAGGGCTCGACGCGCTGCTGGGTAGCTCCTCTCGTTCGAGCAGTTCAGGTGACTCCGCAGCACCACAGCGCAGCAACTATAACCAGCGCCAAATCACCGGCGGACCGACCCAAATCATGCAGCTCATCACCGGTTCCGGTTCCCCGAACCGCACCGACCAAAAATTCGACATTTCCGGAACCGACCTCGGCATTGCCTACTCTGACAACGCGGGCCGCTCCTACTACGTCTTCGGCGATTCCATGGATTGTTCGAGCGACGGTGATGGGTGGCGTTCCAACCTCCTCTTGCGCACGAGCGACCACGACTATGGTGATGGCCTGCGTCTGGAGGAGGCGCTGACTAATTCCGGATGGTCCGCCAATGGCCGTGCAAAGGAGTTCATCCCCTCCCAGAAGGTGGGAGATCAAGATACCAACGGCGAGCGCACCACCATCCCCACGGCGGGCATCGTGGTCGACGGCGTGCACTACATCGACTACATGTCCGTGCGCTCTTGGCACGACCCGAAAACCGGCTGGTCAACCAACTTTGGTGGGACCGTGAAGTCGACCGACGGCGGAGTCACGTGGCGCGCGGTACCGGAGGCCACACGCACTAACGCTAGCCACGGGACGAACGCTCCCATTCCCGGCGGCGCAAACTACCGCCCAGGGTTCGAAAAGCTGCAGCAATCGGCCTTCATCGAGCACGACGACTATATCTACCGTTACTCCACGGGAAACGGCCGCCGTGGCCCGGCATATTTGTCCCGCGCGTTGAAGTCTGAATTCCCCAACGAAGATGCCTTCAGCTACTACTCAGATGGCTCATGGGTGAAGGATCCCGCGCGGGCCACCGAGGTGCTCGATGGCAAGGTCTCCGAGCTTTCCGTGGCCTACAACCACTACTTGGGCAAGTACGTCACCATGTATGGAGTGGAGGGAGAGGGCATCGTCATGCGCACCGCAGATAGCCCCGAAGGACCGTGGTCACCGCGCCGCATGCTTGTGGGCGCGAAGACCACCGAGGTTGTCAGCGGCGAGCCACTCAACGACACGTACGCGCCCTTCGTGCTGCCAGACCAGGATGACCAGCACCTGTATTACACGCTGACATCGTGGCACGATTACAACACCATGCTGATGCGCACTGACCTTGATTTCGTGGGCGAGGACATGGAAAACAACGACCACATCGCAGTCTCTGACGTCATAGCAACGCGCTAGGAGCTTCTGCCAGGAAGTTGCTGCTAGGAAGCTGCGTGCCTAACCTAGGCGGGCGCGCAGCTTCTCGGCGACCCCCTCGACCTGCTCATCCAGTGCTTCGAGGGGGCCGTTGTTGTCAATGATGAAATCAGCGACAACACGCCGCACGTCGTCCGGAATCTGCGCCGCAATCCTGCGGCGCGCGTCCTCCTCATCCAGCCCGCGGTATGCCACCAGGCGGCGCACACGCTCCTCTGCGTCAACGTCAACAACAATGGTGGCGTCCATATCCTTGTGGAGTCCTTTGTCCACGAGGAGCGGCATATCGTAGACCACGAAATCGGCACCAGCCTGCCGCGCTGCGTCGAAGCGGGCTTGGGTTTCCTCGTTAATGCGCGGGTGCGTAATCGAGTTGAGCACAGCGGTCTTCTCGCGACTAGAGAAGGCACGGGAAGCTAGTAACCCCCGGTCCAGGCTCCCATCTTCTTGGAGAATGTCTTCCCCGAAAGCCTGCGCCAGTTCTGTAAGCGCTGGTTGACCCGGTTCAACAATGTCCCGGGCTATCTGATCGGCATCCACTAGTTCCCAGCCGTGGCGCACGAGAAGCTGCGCCACAGTCGATTTTCCGCTGCCGATTCCGCCGGTGAGTCCAATGAGTTTCATACCGGCTTAGGATACGCGAAAGGCCGCCCCTCCCACAGCGGGGAGAAGCGGCCTTTCTGCAAGAACTAGATCGTCTCGGACTAATCGGCGGAGCCTATCCGAGAGGACTTAGCTTTTAGTTGCCAGCGAGCTTGTCGCGCAGAGCAGCAAGCTGCTCGTCGGAAGCGAGGGAGCCGCCAACCTCTGCCTGAGAATCGGATGCCGGAGCTGCATCCTGAGACTCGGAAGAGTAGTTGGAGTTGGCAGCGGACTCGGCGGCCTCAGCGGCTGCAGCACGGTTGCGCTCGATCTGAGCGGTGTGCAGGTTGAAGCGACGCTCGGACTCTGCGTAGCGAGCCTCCCAAGCCTGGCGCTGCTCGTCGTAGCCCTCGAGCCACTCGTTGGTCTCCGGGTCGAAGCCCTCCGGGAACACGTAGTTGCCCTGCTCGTCGTAGGAGTCAGCCATGCCGTACTTGGACGGATCGAACTCGTCGGTGTAGTCCTCGTCTGCCTGCTTAACGGACAGGGAGATGCGGCGACGCTCGAGGTCGATGTCGATGACCTTGACCATGACTTCCTGGCCAACGTTGACAACCTGGTCCGGAACCTCCACGTGGCGCTGAGCCAGCTCGGAGATGTGGACGAGGCCCTCGATGCCCTCCTCGACGCGAACGAAGGCGCCGAACGGAACGAGCTTGGTGACCTTGCCCGGGACGATCTGGCCCACAGCGTGGGTGCGGGCGAAGACGCGCCACGGATCCTCCTGGGTTGCCTTCAGGGACAGGGACACGCGCTCGCGGTCCAGGTCGACGTCGAGAACCTCGACGGTGACCTCGTCGCCCACAGTGACAACCTCGGACGGGTGGTCGATGTGCTTCCAGGACAGCTCGGAAACGTGAACCAGGCCGTCGACACCGCCGAGATCGACGAAGGCGCCGAAGTTGACGATGGAGGAGACAACGCCCTTGCGGACCTGGCCCTTCTGCAGCTGGTGCAGGAACTCGGAGCGGACCTCGGACTGGGTCTGCTCGAGGTATGCACGGCGGGACAGGACAACGTTGTTGCGCTGCTTGTCCAGCTCGATGATCTTGGCCTCGAGCTCCTGGCCGATGTACGGCTCCAGGTCGCGGACGCGGCGCATCTCAACGAGGGAAGCCGGGAGGAAGCCGCGGAGGCCGATGTCCAGGATGAGACCACCCTTGACAACCTCGATGACGGTACCGGTGACCGGCTCTTCCTTGGCGTGCAGCTCTTCGACGGCGCCCCAAGCACGCTCGTACTGTGCGCGCTTCTTGGACAGGATCAGACGGCCTTCCTTGTCCTCCTTGGTGAGAACAAGTGCGTCGATCTCGTCGCCGACCTCGACAACCTCATCCGGGTTGACGTCGTGCTTGATGGAGAGCTCGCGGGACGGGATGACGCCCTCGGTCTTGTAACCGATGTCGAGCAGGACCTCGTCGTGGTCAACCTTGACCACGGTGCCCTCGACGATGTCACCATCGTTGAAGTACTTGATGGTGGCGTCGACAGCTGCGAGGAAGTCCTCTGCGGTTCCGATGTCGTTGATCGCAACCTGAGGGGTGTTAGAAGTTGGCATGTAGTTATGCTCCGAATAAACGTAGGAGATCGTAATTGGACAGTTACGCGTCTCTTGAAAAGCGTCATTAAGCAGCGCGAATGCGCAAGGCTTAAGATGGATTTCAATCCCGACTCGCAGCCGTGCCGAGCTCTCCTACAGTAGCCCAGCGCGTCCCGAGTCATAGACACGCCCGTATAACCCTACATCCTCGCAGCTAAAACGGCAAATGCGCCATGGAAAAAGAATTGGGAAAGGAAGAATGTCTGCAGCAGCGTTTTCGGCATCCTCTGCCAACCGAGATTTTTGGGATCGTGACGCCGATTCCTACCACGCGGAGCATCCCGAGTACCTATCCTCTTTCTACTGGTGCCCGGAAATGCTGCATGAGGCTGAGGCGCAGCTGCTTGGTGACGTCTCCTCCGCCACCGTTCTCGAGCTGGGTTGCGGCTCTGCGCCGTGCACGCAATGGCTGCAAGGACGCACGCACTTTGCGACGGGTTTTGATCTCTCGTCGGGAATGCTCTCCCATGCCGCGCCCGAGCTACCACTAGTCCAAGCTGATGCCCTAGCGCTTCCCTATCGAGACGAATCCTTTGACGTCGTCTTCTCCGCCTTCGGCGCCTTGCCCTTCGTAGCAGACCTGGACGCGGCGCTGCGCGAGGTCCACCGTGTCCTGCGTCCACGTGGACGCTTCGTCTTTTCTGTGACGCACCCAATGCGCTGGGTCTTCCCCGACGATCCCCAGAACCTCACAGCAGAGCTGTCCTATTTTGAGCGCGCCTACCTCGAGCAGGATGCCAACGGTGAGCTTAGCTATGCCGAGTTTCACCGCACGATGGGTGATTGGGTGCGAGCACTACAGGTTCGCGGTTCCTTCGAGATTTGCAACCTCATCGAACCCGAGTGGCCAGAGGGCCTCGACATCACGTGGGGCCAGTGGTCTCCAGAACGAGGTGAAATTTTCCCTGGCACCGCCATCTTCGTGTGCGAAGCACGATAGCCCGGACGCCTGCCCACCCTGGTGCGGAGTGTGCCGCCCGCAGCGAACTAAGCTGGCAGCCATGCTTTTAGAACGCCTCGGGATTTTCCTACGCCGCACGGTGGCCTGGTGGATTGACGCCTTCCTCGCCGCCGCTGTCATCGTGGTAATCAAATGGGCAATCAACCTCAGCACCGACGGAGTATTGAACGGCAGAGCAGGAGCTATCTACGACATCATCGCGCTCGCCCTCGTCTTCTACGTCTACCGGGTGTGGGCGGAGTCAATTAAGCACACTTCTCTGGGCAAGTGGTCACTGAAGCTAGAAGTCATCGCTGAGCATCCCGGAATCGCCAGCGCAGCAATTCGCAACAGCTGGCTACTCCTTACTCTTGTTGCACTGACAGGGCTCCCCTATGTTGAGGCAACCATCTTGGCCATCCTTGGCCTCAGCGTCCTTGTGCTGGGCCAAACCCCCTTCGACCTACTCGCCGGGTGTTTAGTCGAGCGCCGCACGCCCACCGAGGACGAGCGCGCGGTGGGCTTGACCTAAGCCCCTAGTGCGCTGCGGCATCCCAGTTCTTGCCCACGCCAACGGACACCTCGAGTGGCACAGTCAACTCGATAGCCTTGTCCATTTCGCGCTCAAGGATGCGCTGCACGTCTTCTGCCTCCCCGGGAGCCACCTCCACGACAAGCTCATCGTGAACCTGAAGCAGCACGCGCGAGGCCATGCCTTCAAGGGCCTTATCCACGCGGATCATGGCAACCTTGATGATGTCCGCAGCAGTTCCCTGGATGGGCGCGTTCAAGGCAGCGCGCTCAGCGTTCTCACGGGCCACGCGGTTATCGGAGTTTAGCTCCGGCAGGTAGCGGCGGCGCCCAAAGACCGTGGAGGTATAACCATCCTTTCGGGCCTGCACCACCACCTCGTCGAGGTAGCGCTTCACGCCGCCGAAACGCTCAAAGTAGCTCTCCATAATCTCCTTAGCCTCACGCGCTGGGATACCCAACTGCTGCGATAGGCCAAAAGCGGAAAGTCCATAGACCAAGCCATAGGACATAGCCTTGACTCGGCGGCGCAGCTCCGGGGTGACCTCATCGACAGGCACGTCGAAGACCTTGGAGCCAACGTAGTTGTGCAGGTCTTCGCCCTCACGATAGGCCTCAATAAGCCCGGGGTCTGCGGAGAGATGCGCCATGACGCGCATCTCAATCTGGGAGTAGTCGGCCGTGATCAAGGTCTCAAAGCCTTCGCCGACCACAAAAGCCGAACGGATCTGGCGTCCTGCCTCAGTGCGCACCGGAATATTCTGCAGGTTCGGTTCCGTCGAAGACAGACGGCCCGTCGAAGTCACCGTTTGGTTAAACGTGGTGTGGATGCGGCCATCCGGCTGAATGGTCTTAATGAGACCTTCCAGCGTTGTCTTCATCTTCTGATACTCGCGGTGGGCCAGCAGGTGATCCAAGAAGGGGTGCGGATGCGTTGCAGCAAGCTGCTCAATTTCCTTAGCGGCAGTCGAATAGCCGGTCTTGGTCTTCTTCGTCTTCGGCATATCGAAGGTGCCGAAGAGCACCGACTGCAGCTGCTTCGGGGAATTCAGGTTGAGAGAATCATCACCGGCCAGCTCGCGGGCGGCGCGTTCCTGTTCATTGACCTGCTCAATGAAAGCATCGCGCTGAGTTTCTAAGACATCCCTGTCGACTGCAATACCGGCGGCCTCCATGCGGGCAAGGATGTTGACCAGCGGCAACTCCAGGTCGGTATAGAGCTCGAAGGAGTCAATCTCCTGGAGTTGACGCGTTAGTTCTGCCGCTAATTCCATAATGGCAGCGGCCTGATCCACCAGAGGGTTCTCATCAAGGATGGAGAGCTGCTCCGTGGCCGCTCCAAGGGACTTCTGTAGGTGGCGCTGGTACACGTCCGTCAACGCATACGTGCGCTGCCCCGGACGCAAGAGGTAGGCGGCAAGGGCGGTGTCGTGGGCAATTCCGCACAGTTCAATCCCCCGGCCGGCCAGCATGTGCCAGGCGGCCTTTGCCTCGTGTAGGTATTTCGGCGCGTCTGATGACAGCCACGCGGCCAGCGCGGCGTCATCCTTAGCATCGAGATCTGCCAACTCAATCTGGCGGCCCTCAAAGGAGGAATCGACCAGTGCCAGTGCCGCAGCATCACCCGCGCCCGGGGTCCCATCACCTTGTACGAAGACTGCTACGTCTTCCTTACCCTCGAGCCACTCAGCCAGCGGTGTGTCCACCACGGTAACCGTGACGTCCGGGGCTTCCTCAGCCGCAGCAGCTTCCGCGGCGGCGTCGTGCGGGACGGCGTTGAGGACCCGCTCGCGCAGGTTGGTGCCGAATTCCAGCTCGTCGAAGCGAGCCGCGACCTCGCTAGCGACCGCTCCCTTAAACTCCAGATCCGCAGGGCCCACCTCCAGGTCCATATCCGTCACCATTTGAGTGAGCTGTCGGTTGAGCTTGACCTGTTCGATGCGGTCGCGGAAGTTCTGGCCCGCCACTCCCTTGATCTCCTCGGCATGCTCGATAAGGCTATCGAGGGAGCCATACTGGGTAATCCATTTCGTGGCGGTCTTCTCCCCCACCTTTGGCACGGAGGGCAAGTTATCGGAGGGGTCACCACGCAGGGCCGCGAAGTCTGGGTACTGCTGCGGGCTCAGACCGTACTTCTCCTCCACTGCCTCTGGAGTAAAGCGATGCAGCTTGGACACCCCGCGCATGGGATAGAGGACGGTCGTGGAGTCGTCGACAAGCTGCAAATAGTCGCGGTCACCGGTGACCAGGAAGGTCTCATAGTCCGCGCCCGCCTGCGTGGACAACGTAGCCACGATGTCATCGGCCTCGAAGTTCTCGCGCGACAGCGTAGTGATTCCCAGCGTCTCCAAAACCTCACGGATGAGCTCAACCTGCCCCCGGAACTCTTCCGGGGCGGCTTCGCGCTGTGCCTTGTAGTCGGGGAACATCTCCGTGCGGAAGGTCTTGCGGCCCACGTCGAAGGCTACCGCGACGAAGTCCGGCTTCTCCTCCGCCAAGATATTCGCCAGCATGGAAAGGAATCCGTAGACCGCATTCGTATGCTGCCCGCCCGAGGTAGAAAAGTTCTCCGCGGGCAGTGCATAAAATGCGCGGAAGGCCATGGAGTGGCCGTCGATGAGCAAGAGTCGGGGCTGAGAAGTAGTCACCCGGCCCATCCTAACGTGTTGCGCCAATCAGCACCGACGCTGCCCTTAGGCAGGCAATTAGGTTCCCATTGGTCAGCTGCGCTAGTATCGTTGCTTGTGCGCCCCTGTAGCCCAATTGGCAGAGGCAACGGATTCAAAACCCGTGTAGTGTGAGTTCGAGTCTCACCAGGGGCACAATTCCACCCCGCAACAGAGAATGTTGTGGGGTATTAGTGTTTTCAACCGAAAGGAACCCGTCATCATGCGTCGCACGATCATTGCCTTGAGCACCGCAGCCGCCCTTACTCTGGGCGGTACCACTGTTGCTACCGCTGCGGAATCCAGCACCGACAAGGAAGTTTCTTCCAAGGTGGAAGGCTCCTCTTATTACCAGGAGCTGCGCAAGTCCGCAGCCTCCTCCGATGACCCGCAGTTGAATACCTTCTACACCGTGCTTCTCGACGGTCTCGTAGGACTCGCCGCCTTCGCCATCTTGGGCTCAATCTATGGCGAAGTAGCAAAGCGCTTGCCGATGTAGTCAACGTATAACCTTCTATGGTCTGAATAGTTTGCATAAGCACGTCGCACAATGAGAGAATAAGGAGTCATCTGCTCATTCCTCTCCCTCGGCACGGCATCCCCACCGAGGAGACTGTCAACGTTACTTTCGGTTTATGCACTATATTCTTAACGCCATTCGCGGCGCCCTCATTGGCATGGCCGAGCTGGTCCCCGGAATTTCCGGAGGCACCGTCGCGCTCATCGTAGGCATCTATGAACGCGCTTTGCACAACGCCAATGATCTCATTTCCGGCCGTTTCAAAAAGGTTGAATGGGGCTTCCTCGTCTCAGTCGCCGCCGGCATGTTCCTTGCCGTCTTCGGTTTTTCCACGTTGCTCCACAACTTTGTGGAAGGGCAAGTGTCCTTGTCCCGCGCATTGTTCCTCGGCATGGTCGCCGTGTCCATCATCGTTCCAATTAGCATGATGTCGCGGTTTACCCCCGCGTCCATCGCTGCATTCATCATCGCTACCGTCGCGATCTTCTTCGTTACCGGCTTTACTTCAACTCCCGTCGAAGACCCCAGCCTGATTGTGGTGTTCTTGGCGGCCATGGTGGCCGTCTGCGCGCTCGTTCTCCCAGGCGTTTCGGGCTCACTCATCTTGCTGACAATGGGCCTCTACCAGCCGGTCATCGGCGCGGTCTCTGACCGGAACATGACCGTCGTAGGCGTCTTCGCCCTCGGCGCGGTGTGCGGCCTTGCCGCGTTCGTCAAGATTTTGAATTACCTACTCGATACCCACCGCGATCCGACCCTCGCCGCCATGGCCGGCTTTATGCTGGGCTCACTTCGCGCATTGTGGCCGTGGGGCGCGGACCAGGATGCTTCCACACCGCTTATCCTGCTCATGTTCGCGCTCGGCGGCATTATCGTCGCCATTTTCATCGTCGTGGATAGGCGCAAAGCCGCAAGTTATCAAGAGAGTTAAAGCATGAATAAGAAGAAGGCCGTCGTGGGCGCCGTCGGAGCGCTGGCCTCTGTTGCCCTCTCCGGTTGCGTCACCAACGAGGAGCCGGCGCTGCCAGAAGGCTGGTCAGAGCCTAACGTGGACGAAGTACCCGAGATCGCCGCGATGTACCAGGACGCAGATGGGGTCCTCACCGTAGGCACAAACCCACCGTTTGCGCCTTTCGAGTTCAAGGATTCCGATGGTTCACTCATCGGTCTTGAAATGGACTTGGCCAATGCAGTCGCTCAAGTGATGGGCCTCAAATTCCAGCCGGTGGAGCAGGACTTTTCCATGATTTTGCCGGCAGTCCAGTCCGGGCAGATTGATCTCGGCGGGTCTGGGTTTACCGATACCGATGAGCGCCGTGAGAACTTCGATTTCGTCGATATCCTCTACGCCGGCATTCAGTGGGCGGAGCTCACCGACGGCCCCAACAAGGTTGATCCATCGAATCCCTGTGGCCTCACCGTCGCGGTGCAACGCACCACCGTGTCCGAGACGGACGACTTACGTCCGAAGCAAGAAGCCTGCGATGGGGACCTGACCATCCTTCCCTATGACACGAGTGACAACGCCGCCCTTGCGGTACTCATGGGCCGCGCGGACGCGCTTTCGGCGGACTCACCAGTCTCTGCGTGGGCGGTCAACCGCTCGGGCGGGCGTATGTCCATGGTCGGCGAAATGTTTGACGCCGCTCCCTATGGGTTTGCCGTACCTAAGGACTCCGAGCTCGGACCTGCCGTGGCGGCCGCGCTCCAGCACCTTATTGACACCGGGACCTACGCAGAAATCCTCGAAAAATGGGGCGTTACCGAGGGACTCGTCGAACACGCAATGATTAATGAAAGGCCGATCAATGACTAATTCCTCTCTCCCAGCAGCATCGGATTCTGCGGCTTCGGCTACCCCACCAAAGATCGAAGCCCGGCCACTTCGCCACCCGTGGCGATGGGTCTTCGCCGCCCTCCTCGTGCTCCTTGCTGTGTGGTTCGTCATCTCTTCGGCGCGCAACGAGGCCTTCGGATGGGGCACTTACTTCCAGTACCTCTTCGACACTCGCATCGCCACCGCCGCGCTGCATACCATCGCGATTACGATACTGGCGATGATCATCGGCGTCGTGGGCGGCGCCGCTCTCGCCGTGATGCGTATGTCCCCCAACCCCGTGCTCGGCGGTGTGTCCTGGCTCTTCCTGTGGCTGTTCCGAGGAACCCCAATCTACGTGCAGCTCGTCTTCTGGGGCCTGCTCTCCGCGCTCTACCAATCCATCAACCTCGGGTTTACGGAGATTTCTCTCACGGAGGTACTCACCAATGCATTCCTGCTCTCCGTGCTCGGTTTGGGCCTGAACGAAGCCGCCTACATGGCGGAAATCGTCCGCTCCGGCATCTCCTCAGTTCCCGAGGGCCAGAAGGAAGCCAGCAAGGCCCTGGGTATGGGTTGGTGGATGACCATGCGCCGCACGGTTCTCCCGCAGGCCATGCGCATCATCATCCCGCCGACCGGTAATGAGTTCATTTCCTTGCTGAAGACGTCTTCCCTTGTGGTGGCAATTCCCTACACCGCAGAGATTTTCGGCCGCGCCACGGATATTTCCGCTGCGCTTTTCGAGCCCATCCCGCTACTCATGGTGGCAGCGACGTGGTACCTGGCCATCACCTCGCTTCTTATGGTGGGCCAGTACTTCTTGGAGCGCCGCTTCGAACGTGGCGCCACCCGCGAGCTCACCGGCCGCCAGCTGGCTGCGCTGGCGGATGCTGAAGGAACCATTCCCCGCAACGTGTCTGTCATCCCGGAGGTAAAGAACTAATGACCACCCCAATGATCTCTGCACAGAATGTGTATAAATCCTTCGGTCAGCTCGAGGTTCTCAAGGGCATCGATCTCACCGTCATGCCCGGCGAGGTCACTTGCCTACTGGGCCCCTCCGGTTCCGGAAAATCAACCTTCCTTCGCTGCTGCAATCACCTAGAGAAGGTCACGGCCGGCCGCCTCTACGTCGACGGCGAGCTCATTGGATTTCGTGAACGCAACGGCGTGCTCTATGAAATCTCCGAAAAGGAAGCCGCCGCTCAGCGCCAAGACATCGGCATGGTGTTCCAACAGTTCAATCTGTTCAGCCACCGCACAGTCCTGGAGAACATCATCGAGGCCCCCGTCCAAGTGAAGAAGCAGAATCCAGAGCAAGCAAAGAAGAAAGCGATGGAACTGCTGGAAAAGGTGGGCCTCGCGCACAAGGCAGATGCGTACCCGGTGCAGCTTTCCGGTGGTCAGCAGCAGCGCGTCGCCATTGCCCGCTCTGTGGCCATGGATCCAAAGCTGATGCTTTTCGACGAACCCACCTCCGCCCTCGACCCCGAGCTGGTCGGCGAAGTCCTCCGCGTTATGAAGGAGCTTGCCGCCGATGGCATGACCATGCTCGTGGTTACTCACGAGATGGGCTTTGCACGTGAAGTCGCCGACAACATCGTCTTCATGGACGGCGGCAGCGTCATTGAAACCGGCACCCCCGAGCAAGTCTTGGACAATCCGCAGCACCAGCGCACTAAGGATTTCCTCTCTTCGCTGCTCTAGCACGCAGCATCACTAACGCAACTGCCCTAGTTGCCAACACCTTTGCTCCTGCCGCAGGCAGGTTCAGGATCATTGGCAGCTAGGGCAGTTTCCTATTTGACCTCGGCCAAGACAAAACTCCGGCCAGTTCACAAAGGATAGCTGGCCGGAGTTTCGGGATTCAGGGAAAGACGTGGGCTCTACTCGGAGTCGCCTTCATCTTCCGCAGTCTCAGCGGGTTCTTCAGATTCCTCGGCAGATGCCGAGTCCATTGGGCTATCCGCAGACTGGGCCTGGATGACGTCATCCAACACAGCGTGGATATAAGGTGCTGCCTTGTCATTGGAGTATTCCGAGGCAAGCTCCACGCCTTCAACGAGCGCGGTAGCGTTAGGCACATCCGCGTTGAAGAGGATTTCCCATACCGCTACGCGCATGATCGCACGATCGACGGCCGGGATGCGCTCGAGCGACCACTCGCTGGAGAGGTAGCGGGCGATCGCATCATCGATGTCATCCAGTTCTTCGGCAGCTCCGCTGACGATTTCGCGGGTGTAGTCCGCGACCGGCGCCACGCCGTTTTCAGGGTCGCGGGCCAGCTCTACGCGGTCCTCAACGATGGCTACCGGATCGACGTCGCGCGATTCAGCTTCGAAAAGAATGTCCGCGGCGCGGCGACGTGCTCGGTAGCGCGCCGTGTGGCGCTTATAGTTTGGCTCTGGTTGGGTCATCTTAGTTGTTGACGCGAGAGAGGTACTCGCCGGTACGGGTATCAATCTTGAGAACGTTTCCGATCTCAATGAACAGCGGAACCTGAATCTCGGCACCGGTCTCGAGCGTTGCCGGCTTGGTGCCACCATTGGAGCGGTCACCCTGCAGGCCCGGTTCGGTGTGCTCCACCTTCAGGTCAACGGAGATCGGCAGCTCGCCGAACAAAGCCTCACCGTCATGGAAGGACACCTGAACGCGCATGTTCTCCAGCAGGAACTTGCCAGCGTCGCCGAACTTATCAAACGGAAGCTCGAACTGCTCAAAAGTCTTATCATCCATGACCACGTAGTTCTGGCCATCGTTGTACAGGTAGGTCATGTCGCGGCGGTCGACGTTGGCGGTCTCCACCTTCACACCAGCGTTAAAGGTCTTGTCGGTCACCTTGCCAGAGACCACGTCCTTGAGCTTGGTGCGCACGAATGCCGGGCCCTTGCCGGGCTTGACGTGCTGGAACTCAACAATCTGCTGCAGCTTGTTGTCGATCTTCAGAACGAGGCCGTTCTTGAAATCAGTGGTATCTGCCATGAAATGACTCTCCCAAATAACTTGTAGTCGAAACTATGAAAACAGTGTCTAAGCATACCGTACGCGCATCAAGTACGGCGCCAAGGGGTGCTAGCTACAGCACCTGAAGGTCCTTCGGGTAAGCCGTGATGATCTTCGGGGCCCCTGAAGTGATAATGAGGCTGTCCTCGATGCGCACTCCTCCCTTGCCTGGGACGTAGATGCCGGGCTCAATGGTCAGGGTCATGCCCTCAGCCAACGTACCCTTTCCGGTTGTGGCCGCATAAGGCCCTTCATGCACGTCGAGACCAATGCCGTGGCCGGTGGAGTGAACGAAGTAGTCACCATAGCCAGCATCGGCAATAATGTCGCGGCAGGCCGCGTCGACGTCGAGAAGCTTGGCACCTGGCACCGCTGCCTTGACACCCGCTTCCTGGGCGCGCAGGACAATGTCATAGATTTCGCGGGCGAAATCAGAAACCTCACCGATGACGAAGGTACGGGTGCAGTCTGAGTTAAAGCCGCGGAGGTGAGCGCCGAAGTCAATCGTTACCAAATCGCCCTTGCGCAGTTCGCGGTCATCCGCACCATGGTGGGGCTTTGCAGAGTTCTCGCCGGAGGCCACGATGGTGTCGAAGCTCACGCGTTCCGAGCCAAGCATGCGCATCCGGTATTCAAGGTCGGCGGCCACCTGGCGCTCCGTGCGTCCAGCGGCTACTTCCCCGGCCTCGACGAGTTCGGTCAGCGCCTGGTTTGCCAAAGCTGCGATTTCTTCGAGTTTTTGAAGCTCGACATTGTCCTTGACGAGGCGAATCTTCTCTACTACGCCGGTGACAGGCACCAGAGTAACGCCCTCCGGTTTTGCTTTCTCCAGCCGCTCAAGTTGTGAAACGGTGACATAGTCGGCTTCATAGCCAACGCGAAGGTCCTCAGAAACCTGCCCCAGCAGGTGCGGGCCCACATCGCGACCGAGGCTGGCTTCGATATCCGGGACCTCTTCAGCAATTTGTGTGGTGTAGCGGCCGTCCGTAGCCATGAGCGCGGAGAGGTCCTTGCGCAACAATAGACCACCATTCGAACCGGAGAAGCCGGTAAGGTAGCGCACGTGCGTCAAATGGGTGACGATGATCGCGTCGACGCGCTGACCAGAGAGCTCGGTCATGAGCTTGCGGCGGCGGTTGCTATAACGAGTATCGGCTAATGCCATATGAGAACCACTCCATTCATTTCAAGCGATACTCCATGATAGCTAATTTGCGAGGAAGTACCCCAGTGCCGCGACATATCCATAAGAGCCAAGCCCAGCGATGACACCGCGTGCTATCGGGCTCAGGTAGGAGTGCTGACGGAATGCTTCCCGCGCGTGCACATTAGATAGGTGTACCTCAACGAAACCTGCACCATCGGCTACTTCCGCTAGGGCATCGCGCAGTGCCACCGACGTATGCGTAAACCCACCCGGATTGATGATGACGGGCCAGCCTTCGTCGGCGGCACGATGCACCTGCTCGATGAGCTCGCCCTCGTGGTTGGACTGGAAGAAGACGATCTCTTCCTCCCCCGCCGCTGCGCGGACGCGACGCTCGATGTCCTCTAGGGTTTCGCTGCCATAGATTTCTGGTTGACGCTTGCCCAGACGGTTGAGGTTCGGGCCGTTGAGAACGAGAATGGTCATGGCAAACTCCTTAAGCTTTTATGAGGCGAGCTGCGCATAGGCTGCTCGTAGCTCGTCGACGGTAGCATCTTCCAAGCGCGTGGTTTCCCCGATTCCCGTGAGGGCCACAAAACGGATGTGGCCACCGCGGTTCTTCTTGTCATGGCGCATGCCATCCAGCAGCTGTTCGAAATGGCCCTGCTCATAGGTTGTGGGCAACCCAATTCGGGTGAGAATGTCGCGGTGGGTGGCTACAAGGTTGGCGTCGATAAGCCCGCGTGCGTGGGACAAGTAGGCGATGAACATCATGCCCACTGCTACCGCGCGGCCGTGGCGCCAGGTGTAGTTTTCGCGGCGCTCTACGGCGTGGCCGAAGGTGTGGCCGTAATTGAGGGTTTCGCGCAGCCCCGATTCCTTTAAGTCCTGGCCCACCACGTGCGCCTTGACCGCGATGGAACGCTGGATGAGCTCGGGCAGCAGGCCGTCGGGCTCCAGGCAAGCGGCAGGATCCGCAAGGTAATGCTCGATGATGCGCGGATCATGGATGAAGCCAGTTTTGATGATCTCCGCAGAACCGGCGACGATTTCGTCGGCAGGTAGGGTGCGCAGGTGGTCCAGATCGACAAAGACTGAGTCCGGCTCGTGGAAAGCCCCAACAAGGTTCTTGCCTGCGGCAGTGTTAATACCTGTCTTTCCGCCGACGGCCGCGTCCACCATCGCGAGCAGTGTGGTCGGTGCCTGGATTACTGGGATGCCGCGCATCCACGTCGCTGCGGCAAAGCCTGCCAAGTCGGTCACGGCACCGCCGCCGAGACCAATAACGGCGTCCCGGCGGCTGAAACCAGCCTCCCCGAAGGTATCCCAAAGCCGGGCAAGTACATCGAGCTGCTTAGCTGCCTCTGCATCGGGCACTTCGACCAGAGTTGCCTCTATTCCCTGTGCACGGGCTTGCTCGGCGAGGTCACCGGCAGCCTGCGCGAGCGGCGGCTGGTGAATGACCGCCACCTTAGCCGCTCCAATGTCCGCCACGCGCCCAATGACTTCTGTGCTCAGACCAGTGCCAATTGTGACTTCATAAGGTGAAGGTCCTTTAACCGGAATAGTGTGCATGAGTAGTGCTCCTTTGGCTGGGCTAGCGGTGATTGTGCGGCTTCATCATGAGGTTAAAGCAAATCAGCCGGCGATTTAGAGGGTTTCAAGGAAACTCAGAATATCGCCCACTACCTGTTGCGGGGAGCGCACACCAGTGCGCACCTTCAAATCAGCTACCTCCGAGTAAAGGGGGCGGCGCGCCTCCAAAAGCTGGGTATAGTGCGCCAATGGATCTGCAGATTCCAACACGGGGCGGTTCGCATCACCCAACGTGCGGCTTACGCCTTCTTCCGGCGTGACATCGAGGAATACGACGGTCAGGTTATCAAGCAAGGCACGTGTGGATTCGGTCAGCACTGCTCCGCCGCCGAGGCTCACGACCCCAGTGGTGGACAGTGCCTCGCGCACAGCTTCTGCTTCTACCTCACGGAATGCCGGCTCACCCAGTTCAGAAAACACCTCACCGCAGGCCTTGCCGTAGCGGGCCTCGATCAGATCATCAGAATCAACAACGTCACAGTTCAGCGCCCGTGACAAGCGGCGACCAATCGTGGTCTTTCCAGAGCCGGGAGGCCCAACTAAGACGACGTGTGGGGAGCTCATGCTTCACCCCAATCCAGGCGGCTTGCCACATAGTCCTGGTAGGAGGCGATATTCCGCTTAGTCTCAGCGAGGCTATCTCCACCAAACTTTTCCAACACGGCGCGCGCAAGGACCAACGCCACCATTGCTTCTGCGACAACACCAGCAGCCGGAACTGCACACACATCGGAGCGCTGATGGATGGCGGTCGCCGCTCCACCTGTGGCCATATCCACCGTCTTCAAGGCGCGCGGAACGGTGGAAATCGGCTTCATCGCCGCGCGCAAGCGCAGCGTCTGGCCGTTAGTCATTCCACCTTCTAGACCGCCCGCCCGGTTAGTTTCTCGATCCACGCCGCGATCGGTTCGGACCATCTCATCATGAGCCTCGCTTCCACGACGGCGGGCCTCAGCAAAACCATCACCGACTTCAACGCCCTTGATGGCCTGAATGCCCATCAAGGCAGCGGCGAGCTGTGCGTCGAGACGGTCCTCCCCTGACGTGTGCGAGCCCAAGCCAATTGGCAAGCCCTCCACGATGACCTCAACGATGCCGCCAAGGGTATCGCCTTGCTTCTTAGCGGTTTCAATTTCTGAGATCATAGATTCCTCTGCGGCCTTATCGCAGGCCCGAACTGGAGAAGCATCGATAGCTTCGATTTCTGCAAAGCTGGGCGACGGGCCTTCGTAGGGATCGGAGGCGCCAATCGAGATCACGTGGGAGAGCACTTCGACGCCCAATGTTTCACGGAGGAAATTGCGTGCGACGGTGGCTGCGGCCACGCGGGCGGCGGTCTCACGCGCGGAAGAGCGCTCCAAGATGGGGCGCGCCTCCGAGTGATCAAACTTCACCATGCCAGCAAAATCAGCGTGGCCGGGGCGCGGGCGGGTCAGCGGGGCGCCGCGACCGGAAGCCATAGCTTTAGCGGACTCCGGATCCTCCGGATCCAAGGCATCGGGCGACATGATGGTGGTCCACTTTGGCCACTCAGTGTTGCCGATCATGATGGCGATAGGACTGCCCAGGGTCAAGCCGTGGCGGATGCCGCTGAGCAGGGTGAGGTCATCAGCCTCAAACTTCATGCGCGCGCCACGTCCATAGCCAAGGCGGCGGCGAGAGAGCTGGAGAGCGATGTCGTCTTGGGAAACGGGAACCCCGGCGGGCATGTGCTCAATGAGTGCAATGAGCGCTTGACCGTGAGATTCACCTGCGGTAGTCCAACGAAGCATGCGGACTATTATCGCATGCCAGGGCTTCTTTCGTGGTCACTAGGCCAACTATCACACCGTGTTGGGGCTAAAGAACACGACGAGAGCCGCAGCAAACAGCATCCCGGGACCATGCGCAGGCGCCCTATCCCGCGTGATGATTCCCCACAACACGGTGCTGAGCGCCGCCCCCATCATCGCCAACGCAACCCCTGGTAGGCCCGCTGCGTGGGCGGTCACCATTCCCAGAGGCAGAGCTAGCTTGAGGTCGCCCCCGCCCACGCTTCCGGCACGGCTAAACCAGGCCACGAGCACGTAGAGCCCTATCCAGAGCAGGCCCGCCAAACTGAACCAGCACAACGATAAAGCCGCGGCTGGCAGCGTCAGATAATTAGGCAAGCGCTTAAAACGCAGGTCATAAACAATTAAGGCGCACCCCCACGCCAAGAAAAGCACGTCCCCCATAGCCCGCAGCCTACCGCGCGGAAAGACAAGGCGCACGCGGTGGTTTGGGGAACCGATCAGGATAGCTTGAGCGCCTTGTTTAATGCAGCCAGCATCTCTGCCCGTGGAGCGGTGTGCCCTGTAAACTGCTCGAATTGCGAATAGGCCTGGTTGGCCAACATGACGTGCCCGCCGACTGTCGGGTAGCCGTCGGCAGCGGCATAAACGGTCAACGGAGTTGGCCACGGATCATAGATAACGTCAAATACCGGAGCTTTGGCCAGCTGCGTTAGGTGCTCTTCCACGGCGGCGGAGGGAACGGTGGAGACCACGAGATCTACCGAACGCGCAAGCCCCGCGAGATCATCGCTGAACGTTGCCGCGTGGAGGGTGAGGCCAAGGTCATCAGCCAGCGGGCGCAGCTCGGCGAGGCGGTCGGAGCGATTGAGCACCGTAACGTCCTGCACACCGCGCTGGGCTAGGCCCCACAGGACAGGCCGTGCGGTTCCACCTGCTCCGATGAGCAGTGCCGTCGACGGTTGGGACGTTCCAAGCAGCTCGTCGAGCGCGCCCAGAACTCCCTCAGTATCCGTGTTATCCGCACGCCACCCGTCTTCGGTGCGCACCAGGGTATTCGCGGAGCCGATGAGCTCGGCGCGTTCGCTGACGATGTTCGCGCAGGCGAGTGCGTCGAACTTGAGCGGCATGGTGACCGAAAAGCCGCGGTACTCCTCCCCCGCATCGGCGAGGAAGGCAGCTAGGTCCGTCACCTCAATCTTGGTGTAGTCCCAATCCTCCAAATTCACAGCTTCATAGCCTGCGTTATGGAGGACCGGGGACAAGGAATGAGCGACAGGGCTGCCCAGAACTGCGGCGCGGGGCATCAGGTTACTGCTCCTCAGCCGGTGGCTCGCCGGCCGGCGGCTCGCCAGCGCCTTCGCGCTGGCTGTCAAGGATGCCGGAGCGAACAGCGTCATCGACGTTGGCGAGGTGCTCGTCGTAATTATCGGTAAACACCGTGGTGCCCTTGTCGTCGACGGTGACGAAGAAGAGCCAGTTGCCCTCCGCGGGGTTCTCCATGGCCCCGATAGCTTCCTCCGAAGGAGAGGCAATCGGTGAGTCAGGGAGACCGTCCTTCGCGTAGGTATTCCAAGGAGTCTCGCGGTGGCGATCCTCATCGGTGGTGGCCAGCTCAACATCCTCGAGGCCATAGTTGACCGTGGAGTCCAGCTCGAGGCGCATCGGCTCATCAAGGCGGTTGAGGATTACACGGGCGACCTTGTCGAACTCACCGGCCGGGGACTCGCGCTCCACCAGCGAAGCCGCAGTAAGAAGCTCGTAGGGCTTGAGGCCAATTGCCTGGGCGCGGTCAACGATATTGGTGTCGTTGTACTTCTTCGTCGAACGTGTGATGAGATCCGTCAGAATCTCCTTAGCGTCCATGTTCGGATCGAGGACGTACTGGCCCGGAGCGATAAGGCCCTCAATACGCTTGGGGTCCTCACCGCGGGCACGAATTTCCTCCAATGCCCACTCCGGCGCACCCAGCTCAGCAGGATCCACCGTGGCCGCGATCTTCTCCAGCTCCTCGGCGGATACGCATTCGCCCTCCTTGCAGGAGACCTGAGAAATCAGCGAGTAAATACCGTAGCGGACATCACCGCCGACCACGTTGACGTCGAGAAGCGTAGCTCCGCCCTGCACGTCGAGGAGGTCAACCATGTTGCCTTCATCAAGCAGCGCTTCGACGGCAGACTTCGCGCTCATCTCCTCCTGAAGGCGGTAGAATCCAGGCTTGATTTGGCTCGCGCGCGGATTCGAGTTGGCCGCAGAAGAGAAAGCTTCGGGCGTCTTCACCACGTTCTTCTCCGCCAATTCAGGTGCCAGCTCGCTCATCGACGAGCCCTCCGGAACCTGAACAAGCTGGGTTACTCCATTGCCCTGCCCCTCATAGTCCAAGGTGCTGCCCCCTCCCAACAGGCGGAAACCAATGTAGCCAAGTCCACCGATGATCAGGACCAAGCTCGCAATGAGCACGGCCATGCCGCGCTGACGGCGCTTGACATATTGGGGTTCCATCGAGCGTCCGATGCGTGAAGGTTTACGGCTCACGTACTTCGTCTCCTACGTTTGAAGGGCTGTGGCCGTTCAACGCGAAATGGCGCGCATCCAGCCAGGATTGCAAAATTTCCACCGCGGCTGCTTGGTCAATCACCGAGCGACCTCGCTTCTCTGATACGCCAGAGGCCCGCAATGCGGAGGAGGCGACCACGGTAGTAAGGCGTTCATCCACCATACGCACGGGCGGAGGTTCTTTCATCCTGTCATCTTTTGCCAAGCGGCGGCGGATACGAAACGCGATTTCCTTGGCATGTTTAACACTTGATGAACCATTGCCCTTGAGATCGCGCGGCAAACCAACGGCTACCTCAACCACGTCATACTCGTAAATCAGCTCAAGCAGGCGGTCGATATCACCCTGATCGCGGTCTTTAAACCCGGTCTCACGCCGGACGGTTTCGACCGGCATGGCCAAGCGCGCGTCCCGGTCAGAGACGGCCACGCCGATGCGGACAGTACCGACGTCGAGGCCCAAACGGCGCCCCGGGCCGGGATCGTCCGCGACTGGTTTGTCGGGTTCTACGGCCATCGTGCTCCTCCTGATTCTGCGAGTCAGCTACAACTGCAGCCAACTAGGGCGCGTTCGTTAGTGGGCTTCGAGCTCATCACGGACGGCGTCGAAGGCCTGCTGGAGACCTTCAGCGTTGGCGCCGGAACCTTGAGCCATATCGGGCTTTCCGCCGCCCTTGCCGTCAACATAGCCAGAAATAACCTTGACCAAGTCACCAGCCTTGACGCCGCGCTCGACGGCAGGCTTAGTGGCGCCAACGATGAACGGGAGCTTGCCGCCCTCGTTCTCCGATGCCAGGACAACCACACCGGCGACATCACCGAGACGGTTCTTGATATCCGAGGCCAACGTGCGCAGATCACCGCCGTTTACTCCGTTAGGAAGTTTGACCGATACGAGGGTGAAGCCATTAACGGTGGTCGCACCAGAAATCATCTCCGCGGTCTGCGACATGAGCTGGGCCTTGTGCAGCTCCGCAATCTGCTTCTCAGCGGCCTTGAGCTTCTCCGTCAGCTGCGCGATGCGCTCCGGAAGATCCTCAGTCTGCACCTTGAGCTCGCGGGACACGCCTTCCACGAGTGCGGTCTCCTTGGAGTAGAAGCGGAATGCATCCAGACCCGAATAAGCCTCGATACGGCGCGCGCCCGAACCCACGGAGGATTCGCCAAGGACAGACACCGGGCCAATCTCAGCGGTGTTCTTCACGTGCGTACCACCGCAGAGCTCGATGGAGAACGGGCCACCCATCTCCACGACGCGGACCTCGGAACCGTAGTTCTCACCAAAGAGGGCCATCGCGCCCATCTCCTTGGCCTTCTCCAAAGACGTCTCGATGGTATTGACCGGGAAGTGCTGGTCCACCGCCTGGTTCGTCACCAAAGCGATCTCATCGAGCTGCTCCTGGGTGAGCTGGTCGGTGTAGTTGAAGTCAAAGCGCAGGTAGCCGGGTCGGTTCAAGGAACCAGCCTGGACTGCAGTCGGGCCTAGCACCTGGCGCAGCGCTGCGTGGATAAGGTGCGTCGCCGAGTGCGCCTGCACGGCGCCGTGGCGCCATTGTTCATCAACGGCAGCCGTCACGCCGTTGCCCAACTCAAGCCCACCGGCGGTCACCGTAGCCTTGTGCACCCACAGCTTCTTGCCAATCTTCTGCACATCGTTGACCTCAAGGAGGGTCTCGCCCGCGAAGATTCGACCATGGTCGGCGGTCTGGCCACCGGCTTCAGCATAAAGCGGCGACTGGTCCAGGATTACCTCGACGGTATCTCCTGCCTCGACCTCGGTTACCTTCTGACCATCGCGCACAAGGCCGATGACCTTGGCCTCGGACTCCAGGGTTTCATAGCCCGTGAACAACGTCGGGTGGTTATCCACCCACTCGCGGTAGAGCGACAGGTCAGCATGACCATGCTTCTTAGCCTGATTATCGGCCTTGGCGCGGCGGCGCTGCTCGCCCATGGCGGCGTCGAAGCCTTCCATGTCTACGGTCAAACCGGCTTCCTGAGCCATCTCCAAGGTCAGGTCGATGGGGAAACCATAGGTATCGTGCAGCTCAAAAGCCTTCTCGCCGGAGAGGACCTTCGGGGTGGCCGCACGAGAGGTGCTCTTCAGTTCCTCCACGGCTTCGTCGAAAAGCTTGGTGCCTGACTCCAGCGTCTTCAGGAAGGCCTTCTCCTCCGCCACGGCAACGCGCAGGATACGCTCGCGGTTGTCGGCGATCTCCGGGTAGGACGGGGTCATGGTGTCCATGATGGTGTTCATGAAACGCTCCATGGTCTCACCCTTCGCGCCAAGCAGCTTGGCGGAGCGGATGATGCGGCGCAGCAAGCGACGCAGAATGTAGCCACGACCCTCGTTACCGGGGGTAACGCCGTCCAAAATGAGCATCATGCCGGTACGCGAGTGGTCCGCCACCACGCGGAAGCGAATGAGGTCTTCCTTCGGAGCATCCGGAACGTACGTCGCACCGGTAAGTTCCTCGGCTACGTCGATGACCGGGCGCAGCAGGTCCGTCTCGTAGACGTTGTCCACACCCTGCAGGATGCAGGCCACGCGCTCGATGCCCATGCCGGTATCAATGTTCTTCTTGGGCAGCTCGCCCACGATCTCGAAGTTGCCCTTGCCGATGCCTTCGCCACGCTCGTTCTGCATGAAGACCAAGTTCCAGATCTCCATGTAGCGGTTATCATCCGCAATCGGGCCGCCATCCTGGCCATATTCCGGCCCGCGGTCATAGTAGATCTCAGAGCACGGACCGCACGGCCCGGGAATACCCATGGACCAGTAGTTGTCTTCCATGCCTAGGCGCTGAATACGCTCGGTGGGCACGCCGATCTTGTTGTGCCAAATATCGGCCGCCTCATCATCGTCGAGGTAGACCGTGACCCACAAACGCTCCGGGTCGAGGCCCAAACCGCCTTCATCGACGGAGGTGGTCAGCAGGTTCCAGGCGTGGGTAATTGCGCCTTCCTTAAAGTACTGGCCAAAGGAAAAATTACCCGCCATCTGGAAGAAGGTATTGTGACGGGTGGTAATGCCCACTTCCTCGATGTCCAAGGTGCGCACGCACTTCTGGATAGAGGTCGCCGTGCCGTTAGCAAAAGGCGGGTTCTGCTGGCCCAGGAAGTAGGGCTTGAAGGGAACCATGCCGGCGTTAACGAAGAGCAGGTTCGGGTCATCCAGGATCAGCGACGCGCTGGGGACGGCCTCGTGGCCGGCCTTGACGAAGTGCTGGGTAAAGCGTTCCCGGATCTCATGAGTCTTCACGAGCAAAATTCCTTCACTGTTGAATGGTTTCTAGTCAGCGCTCAACTTTACCCGTCCGGTGCTGTGCTTAGCGACGCCGCCCCCGGATGATGTCCCGCAGCCTTCCCAGGTACTCGCGCACACGCTTCTCCGCGCCATGGTCGGTGGGGTGATAGTACTCGGCATCCGCCAGCGTCTCCGGCAAATACTGCTGGGACAGTACACCGCGCGGATCATCATGCGGGTACTGATAGCCCACTGCATTGCCCAAGCGTTTCGCTCCCTCATAATGGCCGTCGCGCAGGTGCGCGGGCACATGCCCGCTCTTGCCGGCGCGAACGTCGGCCTGGGCCGCGTTGATGGCGTTGATAACGGAATTGGATTTCGGTGCCGTAGCGAGATGGATTGTCGCCTGAGCCAGCGGAATACGCGCCTCGGGTAATCCGATAAGGGCCGCGGCCTCCGCTGCGGCCACGGCAGTGGGCAGCGCGGTGGGATCAGCCATTCCGATGTCTTCGGAGGCATGCACGATAAGCCGGCGGGCGATGAAACGCGGGTCTTCGCCTGCCTCAATCATGCGGGCCAGGTAATGCAGCGCGGCATCCACGTCGGAACCGCGGATGGACTTAATAAACGCGGAGACCACGTCATAATGCTGGTCGCCGTCGCGGTCATAGCGCACCACCGCGCGATTGACGTTTTCTTTGAGAACCTCAACGGTGAGTTCACCGCCATCGGGCACTGCCTCGGCCGCCGCCTCAAGATAGGTCAGTGTGCGCCGAGCATCGCCCCCGGCGAGCAGCACCAGCTGGTCTAGAGCATCGTCCGTTGCGGTGATCCTTCCCGCCAATCCCCGCTCGCTGGTCAATGCGCGCTCGGCGAGGGTGCGCAGGGAGGCGTCGTCCAGCGGCTCCAAGTGCAGCAACAAGGAACGCGAAAGCAGCGGGGCCACGACGGAAAAGGAAGGATTTTCGGTGGTGGCGGCCACGAGCAGCACGGTGCGGTTTTCGACGGCCGCGAGCAGCGCGTCCTGCTGAGTCTTGGAGAAGCGGTGCACCTCATCGATGAACAGCACGGTGCGGCGCCCTTGAATCAGCTCACGGCGGGCGTGGGAGATCACCTCTCGAACCTGCTTCACACCGGAGTCCAAGGCGGAAAGCCCAATGAAGTTATCTCCCAAGGAAGATGCGATGAGTGAGGCCAGCGTCGTCTTTCCGGTTCCCGGCGGCCCGTACAGGATGACGGAGGCCTCGCCTGAGCCTTCCACCAGCCTACGCAGCGGGGTTCCCGGCTCCAGGAGGTGCTTCTGCCCCACTACTTCATCGAGGTTTTGCGGCCGCATGCGCGCGGCCAGCGGCGAACCGGGGTGGGTTGCAAACATATCGGGGCCACCCGGCAGGCTTGGCGCTGACTGGTCATCGCCGAAGAGTGACTCCTGCCCCATCAGGGCTCCCGGAGTCGAGAGGCCACGGCTCGCCCAAACTCGGCGACCGCAGAGCACCCGTCATTGCTACATTGCGCGGCAAACCGCGACAGCGCTTCGAAGGTCTCATAAAGATCGCGCCGAATCAGTATTTCATCCTCGCTGAACGGACCATGGTCGGATCGACGAAGCAGAGAACGGTGCGGGTCACGGTAGATCTCAGCGTTGCCTTCCGCCAACGCGACGACCCCTTCGATCCCGCCGGCATACATCGTGGTCACGCTCGACAGAGCCCAACCGATGAGGCAGGAGACGAGCAACTCGTGCAGCGTCTTCTCATCGGCGAGCTGCGGCCAGACATCGACAATGCGGCGCTGCCAGGCATGGATGAAAAGCCCCGCCTCGGCATCAGTGATCGGCCGAGAAAAAAGAAACTGCGGGAAGCCGGCCACCACGCAGGCCACGTCAAAGCCGACGTTGCGGAAACCGGCCCACTCATAGTCCAAGAAGGTCAGCGTTGAGCCGACGATGATGTTGTCTGGGGACAGGTCGAAGGGAGTAAAAGCGCGGTTGCGGCCAGAACTCAGACTCTGCATGGCGGCACGGGCCAATGTGCGGACGTGTTCCGGCGGTTCCAGTCCTGCCTCGCTGAGGATATCCGCACCAATCAGAATGGAGCTCTGCAAGGAATCATCGCGCAATGCCTGGTGCTCAGCGTATTCGGGATGCCGACGTAACTGGCGCTTGAGCAGGGCGTCATAGTCTTCTTCGCGCCCGGCGGTCCCAGCATGCATTTTGCCCAACGCGCTGCCCAGAGCCCTGAGCAGCTCGCCGCGGTCTTCATCACCGCTGCGCGCAAGGGTGTCCGCCAGGGTGTCGCCTTCGCCGGCGTCGGACAGCACAAGAATGCGCTTGTCCACGTCGTGCGCGAGCAACACAGGTCCTGGGCGGACCTCCTCAGACAGCGCCGTGGTGAACTGATAGGCCACCACTTCACGGAGAAGTGCGGCGTCATCAATAGTGTGCCCGGTGACCGGGTTGTACTTGATGACGACCGAACGATGCGGGAAGAAGGCGCTGGGAGTCGTCCGAGCACGAAGTACCACGGCATTGCCCGAGCCGGTGAGTTGCTCAACGTCACTCAGCTCAGGCTCCCCGCCATAGCGGCGCGAAATCATCTGTGAGGCTTCTGCTACCACGACATCAGCCACAGAATTATTCATGGACTCGTGTCCCGTCGGATTCACTTGCTTGCCTGCTTCCACTTGTTGTCGGCCCAATGAGGTACACCCATGGTGTGGGGCCTTTAGGACTCCTTCCCAGCCTTTTCACCCTGGGCAGCCTTCGCAGCCTTCTCCGGCTTGAAGTCCACACCGGTCTCCTTGCGCTGCGCGGCGGGGATGGTGCCGGGGGCGTCGGTCAGCGGGTCGACGCCGCCACCGGACTTCGGGAAGGCGATGACATCGCGGATGGACTCGAATCCACCCAGCAGGGAGACGATGCGATCCCAGCCGAAAGCGATGCCGCCGTGTGGCGGAGCACCGAACTGGAAGGCGTCGAGCAGGAAGCCGAACTTCTCCTGGGCTTCTTCTTCGCCGATGCCCATGACGTCGAAGACGCGCTTCTGCACATCCTGGTCGTGGATACGGATGGAACCGCCGCCAATCTCATTGCCATTGCAGACAATGTCGTAGGCATAAGCCAAGGCCTCTCCCGGGTTCTGGTCAAAGTTATCCAGGTACTCCGGCTTCGGCGAAGTGAAGGCGTGGTGGACTGCAGTCCACTTGGAGTGGCCCAAAGCCACGTCACCCGAGGCGGTGGCATCGGCGGAGGGCTCGAAGAGCGGTGCGTCGACGACCCAGGTGAAGGCCCAGTCGCCGTCCTTGATGAGATCGAGCTTCTTCGCAATCTCACCGCGAGCTGCGCCCAGCAGCGCACGGGAAGCCTTGGTCTCGCCGGCAGCGAAGAAGATGGCATCGCCCGGCTTGGCGCCGACGTGGGCGGCAATACCCTCGCGCTCGGCATCCGTGATGTTCTTGGCTACCGGGCCACCCAATGTGCCATCCTCAGCAACGGTGATGTAGGCCAAGCCCTTCGCACCGCGCTGCTTTGCCCACTCCTGCCATGCATCGAACTGGCGGCGCGGCTGGGAGGCTCCGCCTTCCATGACGACGGCACCGACGTATTCGTTCTGGAAGACGCGGAAGGTGGTGTCCTTGAAGAAGTCCGTGCACTCCACGATCTTGATGTCGAAGCGCAGGTCCGGCTTGTCGGAACCGTAGTACTTCATGGCATCGGCATAGGTCATGCGCGGGATGGGGGTCTTGATTTCGTAGCCGATGAGCTTCCACAGCGCGGAGACGATCTCTTCTGCCAGAGCAATGACATCATCCTGGTCCACGAAGGACATTTCGACGTCGAGCTGCGTAAACTCCGGCTGGCGGTCAGCACGGAAGTCCTCATCGCGGTAGCAGCGAGCGATCTGGTAGTAGCGCTCCATTCCGGCGACCATGAGCAGCTGCTTGAACAGCTGCGGGGACTGCGGGAGTGCGTACCAGCTGCCCGGCTTCAGGCGCGCCGGCACGAGGAAGTCACGGGCGCCCTCCGGGGTGGAGCGAGTCAGGGTCGGGGTTTCGATCTCAGTGAAATCGTGGCTGTCCAGGACCTGGCGGGCAGCGCGGTTCGCGGCCGAGCGCAGGCGCAGCGCCTCGTGCTGGCGCTCGCGGCGCAGATCCAGGTAGCGGTACTTCAGGCGGGTCTCCTCACCGACCTCACCGGAGGAGGATGGATCATCAATCTGGAACGGCAGCGCTGCGGACTTGTTGAGTACCTCCAGGTCCGTGACGTTGACCTCGATCTCGCCGGAGGCCAGGTTCGGGTTGGCCGAGCCCTCCGGGCGGGGCTCCACGACGCCAGTGACCTTGACGCAGTACTCGGAACGCAGATCGTGGGCGCGCTCAGCTACCTCGGTCTCGCGGAAAACAACCTGGGCAACGCCGGAGCGGTCACGCAGGTCAATGAAGATAACACCACCGTGGTCGCGACGGCGTGCGACCCACCCCGTCAGGGTGACGGTCTCCCCCGCCAACTCCTTGCGCAGTTCGCCTGCCAAATGTGTACGCAGCACTCTCGTTCAATCCCTTCTCATCGTTGACGCTCACACCCACTCACGCCACGCGTAGACAGCACGCGCCGAGGGATGCAAGTACTTGAACGGCCCAAGTCTACCGCCCGCACCGGACTTGCTCAGCGCTAGGGTGAGCACCGCGCGCATGGCGGTGCACCCACTATCGAGCAGACACCACCACCAGCATGTGGCAAAATCTGGAGCATGACTTTTAAATCTGGCGCCAATTTTGATGGTAAGCGAGCAAGCTCCGGCGGTGGAGGCCGCGGCGGCATGATCGCTACCGGCGGCGGCATTGGTTCGCTCCTCCTCATCGGCCTCTATCTCCTTCTCGGCGGCGATCCCGGCGCCATCACCGGAAGCGATCCCCAGGCCGACCAGACCCAGGTCGGCCCCGAAGAAAGCGGGGAGGACGCGTTTGCGCACTGCCAAACCGCTGAAGACGGCAACAAGTATGACGATTGCCGCGTCATGTTTGCGGCCCAGTCCGTGGACAAGGTGTGGGCGCAGCAGCTACCAGACCAGGCTGGCATCGACTACGTCGAACCTGGCCGCGTCATTTTTAACAACACCACTATGTCGGGCTGTGGCCAGGCCTCCGGCGCCACGGGCCCGTTCTACTGCCCGGCGGATGAGTCGGCCTACTTCGACACCGCCTTCTTTGATCAGCTCCGCAACTTTGGCGGCGATAACGCCCCATTGGCACAAATGTATATCGTGGCCCACGAATTCGGCCACCACATTCAAAAGCTGGAAGGAACTCTCAGCCTGTCGAATTACAACGAACCCGGCGAGGATTCCAACGCGGTGAAGATTGAGTTGCAGGCCGATTGCTATGCCGGCCTGTGGGCGCACTACGCCGACAAAGGTGACGATGCCCTGCTCGAAACCATTACCGAGCAGCAGGTGACTGATGCTGTCAACACTGCACGCGCCGTGGGTGATGACAATATTCAGCGCCGCTCAGGCGGCGAAGTACGCCCCGATACGTGGACGCACGGCTCTTCCGAAGACCGAGCGCAGTCGTTCCTCGCCGGTTATAATTCCGGCAAAATGGAGCAGTGTGACACCTTAGGCCGTGGGGTTTACAAGTCTTAGGGTCTTAAGAAGCGCCCACCCCAAGGTCGCACCACCCCCAAATGTGCCCCATTAGCCCAGATTAGATTCACATACACCAGATGTTTACCTGCCGTACACCTTAATGCCTTAAGGTAGTCAAGTTCCCGCCGGTTCGTGGTGGGTTCCGCTCTGTCTTTAAAAGCATAAAAGAACTGCGCGTGATGTCATTATCACCTGCACCGCGGCAGGTATGTCGCTGCCCGGGCCAACGCCGAATGCGCCCCGCCCGCGGCCTGCTCACACTGTCTCATCACGCAGCGTTCTCTTCATGAAAGGAACGACGTCTTGAGCACCGCCACGCCGACGATGCCTGATCTTGAGTCGATGAATGGCAAGAACAAGGACTGGATTTGGCACCTGTTCTTCGGCGCCATCACGGCTGTCACCCTGATCTTTTTCATCATTTGGGGCAACGGAGAAGTTGCTGAGGGAACCAACAAGGTAGTCCTTGTTACAGCAATTATCTTCGCTGTCTTTATGGCCTTCAACATTGGCGGCAATGACGTCGCCAACTCCTTCGGTACCTCCGTGGGCGCGGGAACCCTCTCCATGAAGCAGGCCCTCGCTGTCGCGGCGGTCTTTGAGGTATCCGGTGCCATCCTCGCCGGCGGCGAGGTGACTGATACGGTCCGCTCCGGAATCGTTGACCTCGATGCCATCGATGGCCTCGACCCGATGGAATTTGTCTACATCATGATGGCGTCACTGCTCGGCGCTGCCATCTGGCTTTTGGTAGCCACCCGCATGGGTTGGCCGGTTTCTACCACCCACTCCATCGTCGGCGGCATCGTCGGCGCCGCTCTGACCGTCGGCTTCATCACCGGTAAGGGCGGCATGGACATGGTGCAATGGGGCGGAATTGGCACCATCGCTTTCTCCTGGGTGCTGTCTCCGGTTCTCGGCGGTATTGCCGCGTACCTCCTTTTCAAGTGGATCAAGTCTTCCATCTTGGTGTACAACGACGCCGCAGACGAACGCCTGCGTGACATCAAACTTCGCCGCGCCGAGCTGCGCAAGGAGCACAAGACCCGCTTTGAGCGCATGAACGAGCTGCAGCAGATCTCCTATACAAATGCGATGGCTCGCGACGCCGCTCTTACCGCCGAAGAGGACTACGACCCAGAGGCTCTCGAGTCCGACTACTACCGCGATCTGCACAACCTCAACAAGGATCTCGAGGATGTCAATGCACACCGCGCGCTCGAGAACTGGGTTCCGCTGCTCGCGGCTCTGGGTGCCGTGATTATCTCCGCGATGTTGCTCTTCAAGGGTCTGAAGCACACCGGCATCGATGTCACTGCCCTAGAAACTTTCCTGGTCATGGGCATGGTTGGAGCCATCGTCTGGATGGCCGTCTTCATCTTTGCCCGCTCCCTGAAGAAGAAGTCCCTGAAGCGCTCTACCTTCCTCCTCTTCTCCTGGATGCAGGTCTTCACCGCCTCCGCCTTTGCGTTCTCGCACGGTTCCAATGACATCGCCAACGCCATCGGCCCCTTCGCTGCGGTCTTCGATGTCTTGCAGACCAACCAGATCTCCGATGAAGTTTCCGTGCCGCTGCCGGTCATGGTAGCCATGGGTATCGCCTTGGTTGCCGGCCTCTGGTTCATCGGCCGCTTCGTCATCCAGACCGTTGGTTCTGGCCTCACCCAGATGCACCCCTCCTCCGGTTTCGCCGCCGAGCTGGCCGCTGCTGCCGTCGTCATGGCCGCTTCCCTCTTGGGCCTGCCGGTCTCCTCGACCCACATCCTCATCGGTGCCGTCCTTGGTGTCGGCATTGTGAACCACGCCGCCAACTGGAAGCTGATGAAGCCCATCGCTTTGGCATGGGTCATCACCCTTCCGGCGGCCGCCGCCATCGCTGCGGCGACGGTGTCCATCCTGCGCGTCGTCTTCTAAAGGTCAACGCATCGCGCATACCGCATTCTCGCCGTGAGTTTCCCCGACCACCGGGGTTGCTCACGGCGAGATTTTTCTTATCGCTTGAGCCTTAAGCACAAATCCAAGAACCCGTACACTTAGGCGGCATGAGCGACAACTCCTTGGCCAGATTCTTTTCCGCTTTTAATGACATTGAGCAGTTCCTCCGCCAAGCTATCGGGGCAAAGAACTCTGATTCTTTCTGGTGGATTGTTGATCGCGCGCACGACAAACACCTTTTGAGCAAGCGCCAAGCAGAACAGCTGAAGGACTTTAGCAACCTCCGCAACGCCATCGCCCATGGCCGCTACTTCAGCGGTGAGCCCATCGCTACCCCACACCCTCACGTCATCAAGCAGCTCGAAAACCTGCAACGCCTGCTCACGGATCCACCCACAGCGCAGGCTCTGCTCGCTAGCCGTGATGTGACCACCCTTGCCCCTGACACCCCGATCATGGAGGCTTTGAAGCTTATTAACACGACCGGCTATTCCCAGATCCCAATCTATGAATCCGGGACTTACCAGGCGCTTCTCACCACCAACGTCATTGCACGATGGGTTGCGGCAGATCTCGGTGATGACGGTGTGATTAACGCGGCGTCGATTAGCACTGTGCTGGAATTCGCAGAGCGCAAGGACCGCGCAGAGTTCCTGCCCCGCACCGCCAGCGCGCAAGAGGTCATCGATGCCCTCACCGACCCTGCGGCAGACGGCACCCACCCCGGCGCGGTCCTCCTCACCGAGCACGGCAAACCTTCCCAACTTCCTGTATCCATTGCTACGCCTGCCGACCTCGCGACATTGGTTGCTGCAGTCGAATGGGAATAACTCCCCTCCCTAACCTTGTTGACATGACATAGAAAGGAGGATGTCATGCAATTTGGAGTCTTTAGCATCGGCGTTGTCACCCAGGACCCGACCACCGGCCACACCCCCACTGAGGCCGAGCGCATCCGCGCTATCACGGAGATTGCCCTCAAAGCAGAAGAGGTGGGCCTCGACGTCTTCGCCACCGGCGAGCACCACAACCCGCCCTTTGTGCCTTCGGCCCCCACCACCCACCTGGCATACATTGCGGCACAGACGAAGAACCTTCAGCTCTCCACTGCCACCACGCTGATCACTACCAACGACCCTGTTCGCCTCGCGGAGGACTACGCATTCCTCCAGCACCTGGCAGATGGGCGCGTCGACCTCATGCTAGGCCGCGGCAACACCGGCCCGGTTTACCCGTGGTTTGGCAAGGACATCCGTGAGGGCATTCCGCTCGCAGTGGAGAACTACCACTTGCTGCGCCGCCTCTGGCGCGAACCCGTCGTGTCCTGGCAAGGAAAGTTCCGCACCCCGCTGCAGGGTTTTACTTCCACGCCCGCGCCTCTCGATGGCATCCCACCCTTTGTCTGGCACGGCTCCATTCGCTCCCCACAGATTGCGGAACAGGCGGCTTTTTACGGCGATGGCTTCTTCCACAACAACATCTTCTGGAACAAGGAGCACACCGCGAAGATGGTGAACCTCTACCGCAATCGCTACGAGTCCTATGGCCACGGCCGCGCCGACCAGGCCATCGTGGGCCTCGGCGGGCATGTCTTCATCGCGCCCACGGAGCAGCAGGCAAAGGACTTCTTCCGCCCCTACTTCGACAATGCCCCGGTGTACGGTCATGGCCCCTCCTTGGAGGAGTTCACGGCACAGACCCCGCTCACCGTAGGCACCGTAGAGCAGGTGGTGGAGCGCACACTACAGTTCGCAGATTGGGTGGGTGATTACCAGCGCCAGCTCTTCCTCATCGACCACGCCGGACTGCCTCAAGAGGTGGTGCTCGAGCAGATCGAAATCCTTGGTACACAGGTGGTGCCCGAGCTGCGCCGCCGCTTTGAGGAACGCCGCGCAGATCATGTACCTTCTGACCCGCCCACCCATGCCACGCTCGGCGCTTATGCCCCGCACGCGCTGGTCAACCCTGGAGAGGAGAAGTAGTTGCGCTCTCTCGTACTCGTTACGGCTGGACTCTCATCACCCTCCTCGACGCGTGCACTTGGCGACGCCCTCTCCGCCGCCACCACCGCCCGCGTTAGTGCCCGAGGTGAAGGCGTCGACGTGACCGTCGTTGAGCTGCGCGAGCTTGCCGGCGAATTGGCAGAAGCCATGACCAACTGGGTTTCACCCACACCCCGCCTCCATGCCGCGCAGACTGCCGTGACCAAGGCGGACGGTCTCATCGCCGTCAGCCCGGTGTTCCAGGGCAGTTATTCGGGTTTGTTCAAGATGTTCTTCGACACTTTGGAGCCGCATTCACTGGAAGGACTGCCCACGCTCATCGCTGCCACTGGCGGCTCAAGCCGGCACGCGCTTGTGCTCGACTATGCTCTGCGCCCGCTGCTTAACTACCTGCATGCCACAGTGGTCCCCACCGGGATCTTCCAGGCCACGGAAGACTTTGGCACTGCAGAAGGCGCGCGCAATGACAAACGCATAGAACGCGCCGCCGAGGAGCTAGCGGACCTCATGGTGCGCCCGCTCGACCGGGTCTCTGGACTTGCCGGGAGGCTCGGCGAGGCGGAGGAAGCGCCCCAGGGGGAGCTATCACAGGACGTCGATCCAGACCCTTCAGGATTCCGCGCGCTGCTTTCCCGCCACGACGGGCAGCCGAGCTAAGCGGTTGCGGAGGGCTCTCGGTACTATCGTAAGGCGACACTTATCTAACGCTCCCAAGGAGGTTTCACCCCCACATGACAATTAGCGTGACCGATATCTTCTCCATCGGAATCGGCCCCTCCTCCTCCCATACAGTCGGCCCCATGCGCGCGGCTAAGGCCTTCCTCGAGGCGCTTGATCAACACCCGGCCAAGGTCCACACCGTACTGCGCGGTTCCCTGTCCGCTACCGGCCGCGGCCACGCCACGGATCGCGCCGTGATTCTGGGCCTCGCCGGATGGGATCCGCTGTCCGTACCGCTCGACGCAGAGCCACGCGCCGATGCCTTTATCCCCACCGAGGGCACCATTTCTGGCCCCGCAGGCGAAGTGCAGTACAGCATCGAATTCAACAACGAACCGGTGCCGGAACACCCGAACTGCCTCATCTTTACGGCCTGGGACGAGAACGGCACGGTACTCGCCGAGAATGCAGAGTACTTCTCCGTCGGCGGCGGTTTTATCCTGTCCCGCGAGGAATACGATGCCCAGCTCCAAACAGACACCGGTGTGCCAGCCGGTGTCGCCGCGGCCACCGCTGAGGACACCGTTCCTTATGAGTTCCAGTCCGGCGAACACCTGCTTCACCTGTGTGCGGCCAATGACAAAGCTATCTGGGAAATCGTCGCCGCCAACGAGGCCGTGTTGCACCGCGAAGAAGGCGGTCTCGACTACGTCTACCAGCACCTCGACTTGGTCTGGGATATCATGCGCGAGTGCGTGACCGAGGGCATTTCCTCCAAGGGAATCCTTCCCGGTGGCCTACGCGTGAACCGCCGCGCGCCACGCATGTACCACCAACTTCTGGCCAAGCAAAACGATGAGTCCTGTGGCTTGTCTGCGATGGAATGGGTCAACCTCTACGCGCTTGCCGTCAACGAACAGAACGCCGCCGGCGGCCGCGTCATCACCGCCCCCACTAACGGCGCGTGTGGCATCATCCCCGCGGTGCTGCACTACGCGCGTGACTTCCAGGCTGATTTCACCCGCTCCGATGCCCGCCGCTACCTGCTGACCGCAGGTGCCATTGGCATCATCATCAAGTCCAATGCCTCGATTTCCGGCGCCGAGGTGGGCTGCCAGGGCGAGGTTGGCTCAGCGTCCTCCATGGCAGCTGCTGGCATGGCAGAACTACTCGGAGCAACACCGGAACAGGTTGAAAATGCCGCCGAGATTGCCCTTGAGCACAACCTCGGCCTGACCTGTGACCCCGTCGGCGGCCTCGTGCAGATTCCCTGTATCGAGCGCAACGCCATCGGTGCCGTCAAGTCCATCAACGCCGCGCGCCTTGCGCTCATGGGTGAGGGAACGCACCACGTTACCCTCGATAACGCGGTGCGCACCATGGCCGAAACCGGACGCGACATGCTCTCCAAGTACAAGGAGACCTCGCTCGGCGGCCTGGCGAAGACGATGGGCTTCACCGTCTCGCAGGTGGAGTGCTAAACCACTGCTCTGAGCTGCTTGACGACGTCCCCCACCGGGACGTCGTGCTGCTCGTGCGCGCGCAGATCCTTCAGCGCCACGGTGTCAGACTCTAGCTCCTGGTCACCGAGGACCAGCGCGAAACGAGCGTTGGCGCGATCAGCGCCCTTCATCGCTCCCTTGAGGCCGCGGTCACCGAAGGACATGTCCGCGGAAATACCGGCCTTGCGCAGGTCATTAATGATGCTGACCATCTTCTTCTTTGCCGCAGCGCCCAAAGCAACGCCATAAACAGCCACGCGCTCTTCGACGCCGTCGAGCTCCACGCCCTCGGCTTCCAGGGCCAAAACCGTGCGGTCCACGCCGAGGCCATAGCCGATACCGGACAATTCCTGTCCGCCGAGCTGAGCCATGAGGCCATCGTAGCGGCCGCCGCCGCCAATGCCGGATTGCGCACCGAGGCCATCGTGGACGAATTCGAAACAGGTCTTCGTGTAGTAATCAAGACCGCGGACCATGCGCGGGTTGATGGTGTAGGGCACGCCCATGTCATCGAGCAAGCCAGTGACCGTCTCAAAGTGCTCGCGGCACTCGGCATTGAGGTGGTCGAGCATGAGGGGGGCGTCGACAAGCTGCTCCTGGACCTCCGGGCGCTTGTCATCGAGCACGCGCAGCGGGTTCAGCTCCGCGCGGGCCCTGGTTTCCTCGTCGAGGTCCAGCTTGAACAGGAATTCCTGCAGCTTTTCGCGGTAGGCCGGGCGGCAGTCGTGGTCACCCAAGCTGGTCAGCTCCAGACGGAACTGGCTAAGCCCCAGGCTGCGGTAGGAGCGGTCCGCTAGCGCGATGATTTCCGCGTCCAGCGCCGGATCATCGACACCAATGGCCTCGACACCGACCTGCTGCAGCTGGCGGTAGCGGCCAGCCTGCGGGCGTTCGTAGCGGAAGAAGGGGCCAAAGTAATTGAGCTTGACCGGCAACTGGCCGCGGTCGAGGTTGTGCTCAATAACTGCGCGCATAACACCCGCGGTACCTTCGGGGCGCAGAGTCACGGAGCGGTCGCCGCGATCGGCGAAGGTATACATCTCCTTCGACACGACGTCCGTGGACTCCCCCACGCCTCGGGCGAAAAGCGACGTGTCCTCAAAGACGGGGAGTTCGATGTGTTGGAAGCCGGACAGATGTGCCTGATGCACGAAGGTCTCACGAACCTTGGCAAAGATGGCCGATTGCGGCGGAACGTAGTCCGGCACACCCTTGGGCGCGGACAGGGCTTTGAACTGCTTCTTATCACTCACGCCCTTTAGAGTACATCCCCCGCCGCACGGAGAAACGGATTAGTCGCGCGTTCGCGGCGCATCGTCGATGTTGGGCCGTGGCCCGGCAAGATGGCAAGGGAATCATCAAGGCCCCACACCGGACCGCGCAATGAGCGCTGCATCGCCGCGGGATCGGAATGCGGAAGGTCTGTACGGCCGATCGAGCCCTTGAATAACACGTCACCGGTCAGCGCAAAATCCCCGGCCACGAGCATGACGCACCCCGGTGAATGCCCCGGCGCATGGAGTAATTCAAACTCCAGGCCGACGAGGCTCAGCGTCTCACCACCCAGCAGATCACGCCGGTCCGCCGACTGCTTCATGGAAGCGGCGGCGAAAAGCATTTGCGACTCGGGAGATACTCCGGAGCCATCCACCAACATGAACGCGTCATCCGGGTGGATGTAGACCGGCAGGTCAAACTCAGCGGCATCACGCGTGTGGTCAATGTGACCGTGGGTGAGCACGACGGCCTCAAATTCCAGGGATTTCTCACGCGCGAGCTGCTCAAGGCGCTCGCGCGTGTGCATCCCTGGATCCACGATGAACGCCCGCGAGCCGTTGGCCACAACATAGGTGTTGGTTTTATAAGGCCCTGCGGCGAAACCGTAGATATCCGGTGTGTGCATTACTTGAGGGCGGCCAACGCTGCGTCGTAGTCCGGCTCCGTCGTAACCTCAGGAACCAGCTCGGTGTAGGTCACCTTGTGGTTCTCGTCGGTGACGATGACCGCACGGGCAAACAGGCCCTTGAGCGGGGAGCCTTCCAGGACGAGGCCCAGCTTGTCGGCGAAATCGGAGCGGAAATCAGAAGCGCTGACGACGTTGTCGATACCTTCAGCAGCGCAGAAACGCTCCTGTGCGAACGGCAGGTCACGGGAGACGGACAGGACAACGGTGTTCTCCAGACCAGCCGCCTCTTGATTGAACTTGCGCAGCTGCGCTGCACACACGCCGGTATCCACGGACGGGAAGCAGGACACCACCAGACGCTTACCAGCGAAGTCCGCATTGGTTAGCTCAGACAAGTCGGTGCCGACGAGGGTGAAGCCCGCCAGGGCGTCACCGACCTTCGGCAGCTCAGCATTGGTTTCGACGGGTTCATTCTGAAAATTCGTAGTAGCCATGGCACCCAAGCGTACTGACGTGCGGGGCGGCGCGCCACGGTGAACTAGCGTGCGGTTAGGATAGGTGGGTCAAAGTTTTTAAACCACCACTGTGGAGGAAACATAGGTGTCTACTAACAGCCAGCGCTTGGATGATGCGCTCAACCAGCTCGATCGCGAGCTGAAATCCCGCGACCGTAAACAGAAGAGCCGTCCGCTCGGCGTCGTTTTGATGGCCGCCGTCGTTATTGTTGCCCTCGTCGGCGGTATCTGGTTCTTGGCCACGCGCTCGCCGGAGGAAGAAGAGATTCAGGCCAAGGAAACCTCCGCCGCCGATACGCCCACTGAAGCCCCTACCGCCGAAGCATTGAGCGGCAAGCGTGCTAAGCCGTTCGGTGAGACCGTCACCTGCGAGTACAACGAGACTGGCGACGCTTCCCGCGATGTCCCTACTCCGCAAGGAAAGAACATTCCTGCCAAGGGTGAAGTGACCGTCAATTTCGCCACCAAGCAAGGCGATATTGAGATGACTCTCGATCGCTCACTTGCTCCGTGTACCGTCAACGCAATCACGGACATGATTTCCGCGAAGTACTACGACGACACCGTGTGCCACCGCATGACGGAGGGCACCCTCTCCGTCCTGCAGTGCGGTGATCCGACCGGCAAGGGTTCTGGTGGACCGGGCTTCCAGTTTGCCAATGAGTACCCGACCGATGAGGCTGACGACGCCGCTAAGGCACAGCCTGCTCTGTACCCGAAGGGTTCCATCGCCATGGCTAATGCCGGCGAAGACACCAATGGTTCCCAGTTCTTCATTAACTATAAGGACTCGCAGCTTCCGCCCTCCTACACCTATTTTGGCGACCTGACGGAGAAGGGACAGAAGACCATCGACGCCATTGCCGCCAAGGGCGTCAAGGATGGACAGTCCGACGGCGCTCCTGCTGAAGAAGTTCGCATCACCAAGGCAACCGTCGAGAGCTAAGTTTTACCCCCTTTACGGTGACCGGCCCCGCTCGCATTCAGCGAGCGGGGCCTTTCCCATTCCAACCGCCCCTCCCCACCTGGATTAAGAATTTCTTAGCCTTGAGCTGTTCATTTGGCAAACTATTACCCACGTCCACAACCTGCACCGGACCAAACCCCAGCTCACATACGACGGACAGCAGCCACACAGATTCATCAGCTGATCGCTAGATCCCTTGCAAAACCCGCAATAGCTCAGTAGCATCTGTGAGGTCTTTGAAATTCCCGAGATGTATAAGGAACGAGAATGAAGCTCTTCTCCCGTAAGGCCCTTGTTGCTGCTGCTACCGCCGCTACCGTTTCCCTGTCCGGCGTGACCGTTGCTAACGCTGAGACCACCACCCCGGAGGCCACCACCCCGGCAGCTCCGTCCACCACCACCCCGGCAGCTCCGTCCACCACCAAGCCGGCCGACGAGACCACCACGACCCCGAGCAAGACCGACGAGGACTCTTCTTCTTCCTCCTCCGATGACTCCAAGGGTTCCTCCATCTCCGACATGGACCCGAAGGAAATCCGCGACTGGATCGCCGTCTTCACCGCCATCATCGGCGCTCTGGGCACCGCATTCGCTTTCTACAACAAGAACCTCGCACCTAACGCTAAGTAAGTCGGACGTTCTCCGTTCACCTTCAATTCAGTTTAGGACACACCACCATGAAGTTCTTCTCCCGTAAGTCCATCGTTGCCGCTACTACAGCCGCAACCATCGCTTTCTCCGGCACCGCAGTTGCTTCTGCAGCTCCGGTTGAGGATGACAGCTCATCCAAGGCTTTCTTCGCTCTCTCTTCTGACGATGAGGGCAACGTCAGCCCGAAGGAGATCCGCGAGTGGATCAAGGTCTTTACCTCCATCATCGATGCGATGGATGACGCAATGCGTCTCGGCGACCAGCTCGCTGGCAAGTAAGCCGCGAACTCGCCACTCTCCTCTTGTGCACTGTGCACAAGAGGAGATTTTTCGTTTTCCGGTACACCAAGCTCGTTCGAAGGCTCTTCAAAGGGGCTAAGCCTCTCCAAGGGGCTAAGACCTAATTGCCATCCCTTTGTGAATCTTCCTCAACTTCCTGAATACGCTCGGCGCCGAGCACATCTTTGAACACGGAGGCGTCAACAAGCTGGCCTCGTCGGATGACGGAAATCTGGCCGGTTGGTTCCAAGATCATTAGCTGCACGTCGGTGCGCCGACCAAGGCCCGCCTTACGCACAGCGGAATTGATATCCCTTTCGGTGATGTGCGCAAAGCTCATATTGTCTTCCTGCAGCTGCCCCTTATAGACCAGCAATACCGGCTTGCGGTCAATAAACCGTGACCACGTCACCAATTGGCGGAATGTGCCGAAGGCGGCCTCCAAAAGCATGAGGGTAAACAGGCCAATGATGCCGGCGGCAAGCGTCGGTGGGTTGCCCACAATAACGCGGCCCGAGACCGCACCGAACATAATGATAATGACGGCATCGGAGGCGGTGATGGACGTCAAAACGCGGCTGCCAAAGAGCTTGACCAAGACCATAAAGGCCAAATAAATACCCAGCGTCGCGAGCATCACCAGTGGGATTCGGTGAGGCTCGATACCTAGCTGGTACATTGCCTCGCGTCCAAACAGCCTCAGTGTATCCACAGCTTTCCACCATACCTTCCACATGAGAAAAGCCCGCACGATAGTGCGGGCTTGTGCATCAGTACAGACTAGATGTTGAACTGCTTGCGCAGCTGCTCAATCAGCTGCTGCACCGGTGCTGGGAGCGCAGCAACCGGCATGTTGATGGCACCAATCACAGCGGCAATGGCGGCAGCGATAGCGGCGGTGATACCCACACCCAAGCCGATGGAGGAAGCTGCATCCTTGGCGGAACCAGTATCCTTCGGGTCCTTCGCGTCGTCGTCACCGTCGAGGGAAATCGGAAGGGCGGCTTCAGTGCCAGCATCGGTAGTAATGAGCAGCTTCTGCTCGCCCTTTAGGCCCTCCGGGATGGTGAGCTTGACGGTTGCGCGGCCACGCTCGCCGAACTGCTCGTCACCGGGCTGTGCTGCGTTGTCAATGTCTGCCTCGGCCTTAGCGTCACCCAGAGCAACGGTGACCTTCTTAGCCTGTGGCTCTTCTGCGTTGGAGTAGTTCAGGGAGGAAAGGTCGACTGTGATCTCCTCCCCCGGCTTCAGGTCACCAGACACGTGGGCACCAATCTGGCCCTGGCCGGTGCGGACCTTGGACTCGCCGGAAGCGATGTAGTCAATCATCGCCTGGGTGTCCATGTAGCCAACGTCATTGCGGTTCTTGATGGAACCGGGCTCAAAGAAGCCATCGCCGCCGGCCTCCGTCTCGCTGGAGGCAAGGAAGGAGGACAGAGCAATGCTGTAGTTCTTCTCCGGGTCAATCGGTTCACCGTTAATGGTGACAGACTTAACGCGCTTGCCCTGCTCAGCCTTCTGGTCGTAGACAACGGTGACGTTGTTGGACAGGCCCAGAGCCAGGCGCGGGCGGGACTGGCCAGGCTTCCACTGGTTCTCCAACGCGGTAATGAAGTCTGCGCCGCTAACCTCCGCGGTGATCACGTAATTACCGAATGGCTGAACGGCAAAGATGTCCTGGTAGGAAACATCACCTTGCTTGAGGTCAGCGCGCACACCGCCTGCGTTCATAACACCGATTTCGATGTCCTTGTCCGTCTGCTTAGATAGAGCAAAGCGCTGGCCATCGGCAATAAAGTTGTTGAGGGTCGACTCCACACCGCGGTTGGTACCGGTGTCCTTGCCCTCATCAGAACCGCGGTACATGGCCTTCTCGGTGGTACCAGCAGTCTTGGCACCCTCAATCTCCGCTACCTTCTTTGCTTCCTCGACGATCTTAGCCACCTCGGGGTCGTCTTCGAGGCCCTGCAGCTGGGCGAAGACCTCTGCGTTGGCCACGTCGTACTGCTTGAGATCAATCTTGGTGATTTTCTTCTCGGCTTTGTCGAAGGTGATGTCGGCGTCGTTAAGCACCTTGCCGTACTCGTAGCCCTGTGCCCAGTACAGCGGCATTGCCCCCTCACGAGCAACCTCGCCCTGGGTCTTAACGTGAGTATCACCGCCAAAGAGGATATCCACATCCTTGCTGAAGCCCTCCGCGTACTGCTGAGCGTCCTCGTGCATGAGCGCCACAACGACGTCAGCCTTGCCGGATTCCTTCAGTCGGCTGGCTTCCTTATTGGTGGCCTCGACCGGGTCGGAGAACTCGACGCCCGGGATGGACGCAGCGGACACCTTGTACTTGGTGTTCTCGGTGACGGTACCAACGAAGCCCACCTTCACGCCGTCTACCTCCTTGACGAAGGAAGCATCGAGCAGGGGCTTGCCATCTTTGGTGACGTTGGCGCCCAGGATCGGGAAGTTGGACTGGTCCTTGATACGGCCCATCAGGTCATCGGTGCCCTTGTCGAACTCGTGGTTGCCCACGGCCGTGACATCGAGATTCATAGCATTGAGGGCCTCGTTGGTGTACTTGTCCTCAGAAATCGCAGACACAAAAGCGGAACCACCAACGTTATCACCGGAGGAGGTCAAGGCGTACTCCTGGTCCTTGTTGACGGCCTTGATGAGCGCAGCCATGCGAGCAGCGCCCATCTCGGAGTAACCAACCAGTTCCTCGGATTCCTTGTCAAAGTTTTCGGCCAGCTCAAGGTGGCCGTGGAAGTCGGTGAAGTTGGTGACGGAAATGGTCACCTGGTCGGCCTCAGCGGCGAAGGCAGGCGCGCCGGAGACGGCAACGGCGGTGACGGTGGTGGCGGCCAGAAGCTGGCCAAAGCGACGGAAGTTCACGTGGATCTCCTGGGTATGAGAGAAATCTTGTCCACGTGTTTATAACGCATCCATCACGATTGCGCAGCGCTTGCTGACGCCACGACCAGCGCGTTCACCAAACATCTCCCCTAGTTTCACCCAGGCGCAACCTCCCGTTCAGCCACACACCCCCGGTTGAGGGGTGATGCCTTAAGCTGTGACGCGATAGACGTCGAAGACGCCCTCGGTATTACGCAGGGTTGTCATCAACTGCCCCAGCTGCTTGGTGTCAGAGACCGAGAAGGTGAAGCGCACTGTCGCAATGTGGTCATCGCCGCGATTGGAGGTCATCGACAATACGTTGAGGCTCTGATCGCTAAAGATCCGGGTGAGCTCAAAGAGCAGACCTTGACGGTCAATGGCCTCTAATTGCAGCGTCGCGGAGAAGGCACCGGAAGACTTCGGCCCGCCAGCCCACTCCACCTGCATCATGCGCTCGGGTTCGGACTTGAGCTTTTCAGCATTGGTGCAGTCAGCTCGGTGCACGGACACGCCACCGCCGCGGGTCACGAAGCCAAAGATGGCGTCACCAGGCACAGGCTGGCAGCACTTCGCCAGCTTGGCCATGACGTCCGGGCTGCCCTCCACCAAAATTCCGGTGCCGGATGCGGAATCCTTCGTGTGCTGAGCGCGGGAATTCTCCAGCTCGCTGAGCGGGGTACGAGAAGCCAAGGCATCGACTGCATCGTCCCTATCTCCGAAGAGCGCCATGAGCTGGTTGGCAACGTGCTGAGCTGAGACATGGCCGGCGCCGATGGCGGTATAGAGCGCATCCACATCCGGGTAGTGCAGCTGCTCGGCTACCTGCTTCATCGAGCTAGCGGTGAACAGCCGGTGCATGGGCAAACCGCCACGCTGAACCTCGGCGGCCAAGGCATCCCGCCCGGCTTCGAGGTGCTCCTCGCGGCGTTCCTTGGCAAACCATTGCCGCACCTTCGTCTTAGCCCGTGGCGAGACCAAGAACTCCTGCCAATCCCGCGAGGGACCCGCATTCGGATCCTTGGAGGTGAAAATCTCAACTTTATCGCCGGATTTCAGCTCCGATTCCAATGCCACGAGCTTGCCGTTGACCTTGGCACCAATGCACCTATGGCCTACCTCCGTATGCACCGCATAGGCGAAATCCACGGGGGTGGAACCAGCGGGCAAATTGATCACGTCACCCTTCGGGGTAAACGCAAAGATTTGCTTGGCGGTCAGGTCATAACGCAGAGAGTCCAGGAACTCGTTGGGATCGGCGGCTTCCTTCTGCCAATCCAACAGCTGGCGCATCCACGCCATCTGATCCACTTCTTCTTGGTGGCCGGAATTCCTGCCCTTGGTCTCCTTGTAGCGCCAGTGTGCCGCAACGCCAAACTCGGCGTTGTAATGCATCTCGTGCGTGCGCACCTGCACCTCAAGTGTGGAGCCGCCGTCCGCGATAACGGTGGTATGCAGCGACTGGTAGACGCCGAAGCGAGGCGAGGAGATGTAATCCTTGAAGCGCCCCGGAAGAGCCTGGTACAACGAGTGCACCACGCCGATGGCGGCGTAACAGGAGTTGATGTCGTCGACGAGGATGCGGATTCCGACGAGATCAAAGATCTCCGCAAAGTCACGCCCACGAACGATCATCTTCTGATAAATCGACCAGTAGTGTTTCGGGCGCCCCATTACCTCGGCTTGAATGCCGTTTGCCTTGAGGGCTTGGCTTACTTGGGCCTTGATTTCCTTAAGCGCTTTATCGCGTGAGGGAGCGCGATCTGCCACCATGCGCACGATCTCGTCGTACTTCTTGGGATACAGAATCGCGAAAGCAAGATCTTCGAGTTCCCACTTAACGCTTGCCATGCCCAGGCGGTGAGCAAGCGGCGCAATGACGTCAAGGGTTTGCCGTGCCTTCTTCGCCTGCTTCTCCGGCGGGAGGAAGCGCATGGTTCGCATGTTGTGCAGGCGATCGCACACCTTAATGACGAGCACGCGCGGGTCCGTAGCCATAGCCACGATCATCTTCCGAATCGTCTCGGCTTCGGCGGCGGCGCCGAGGGCGACCTTGTCGAGCTTCGTTACGCCATCGACCAACCGGGCCACCTCGGGACCGAAATCACGGGTGAGGTCCTCCAGCGAATAGTCAGTATCTTCCACTGTATCGTGCAGCAAGGCCGCCGCAACGGTCGTGGTGTCCATGCCGATCTCCGCCGCGATGGTTGCCACCGCAAGCGGATGCGTGATGTAAGGCTCGCCGGACTTGCGAAATACGCCTTCGTGCAGCCGCTCCGCCGTCGCATAGGCCTTGTTGAGAAGCTCCGCGTCTGCCTTCGGGTGAAACTCCCGGTGGATAGACATCAACGGGTCCAGCGCGGGATTGATCTTTACGCGTCCGCCCGTCAGCGAGCGCGCCAAGCGGGCGGACATGCCGCGCACACTGCCCGGCCGCCACGCAGTCTTGTCCTGCTTTTCAGTCGTCATGTCTGCCTCCGCGAAGTAGCTTAGGCATACAACCTTAGTCCTTTGCTCCCATCTGATTGAGCACAATCAATGGGGAACCTTGCAGTCGCTCACGTCCTTGGAGCCCATTGACCTCCAGAACCACGACATTGCCCGCTACTTCCGCGCCCGCTGATTCCAGCAGCAATGCGGCTCCGTGGAGGGTACCGCCGGTGGCGAGGACGTCGTCGACAAGCACGATGCGCTTGCCCTTAATGTCAATACCACTGTTTGGGATCTCCAGCGCTGCCGTGCCGTACTCCAGCTCATATTCCTGGGTCAACACGGGTGGCGGAAGCTTGCCCTTCTTGCGGATGGCGAGGATTCCCACCCCCAACTTGTACGCCACGGCGGAACCAAGAAGGAACCCGCGCGCATCGAGGCCACCGACCAAATCGGCACCGAGCTCCTTGCAGGCCTCAGCCAAGCCATCGACCACGGCGGCGAAGGACTCCGCATCTGCCAATACCGGGGTCAGGTCCTCAAACAGGATTCCCTCCTCCGGGAAGTCTTGGACAAGGCGGACCTTATCCTTCAAGGCTTGTGCTGCTGCGACGTAAATCTCGCTCACGACTCTTCCTTAGTTTCGGCTGCTGTTTGTGGGGTATAGCTCCAACGGTCGAGGTTCCACCCGATACCCGCAGGGCCAGTGTAGGGCACCACGCCTGTCACAGCGCGGTCAGTGATAAAGGTCCGGGGCTGCGCGGAGATGGGAATAGACGGTAATTCCTCCCACAAATCCTGTTCCAACGTGCGCAATGCCGACGCATTCTTCACGCTGGAGGCGGGAGCGGAATGCTCACGCATCGGATCTACTGCCCCAAGGTAGACGTCGATCTCCGGCTGGCCTGTCGCGGGATCCGCGGACAATTGTTCGCGGGAAACACGGTCTCCGGAGCGGTCTTCCACGGTGATTCCTGCGGGCTCGCAGGCCGCGCGCAACTGCTCAACCATTGCCTTATAGCGAGGGTTGGGAGCGAGGTAGCCTACACCGATGGTGTAACCGGACAGACCCGACGCAGCTGCGTTGTCGACGGGGACTGTTGTTAGCGAGGCCATCTGGGCCGCAACTGGATCATCGTTGCGCACCGTGCGCACGGTGACGGCAGGAACATCCACGCCTGATTCCTTGGAGGAGGCCTGCGCCAAGCGCTGCGTATCCACGCACGCGGCGAAGGCGGCGCGTGCCCACGGCTGGGCAAAAATCCCAGCCTCCGAGAAGACCAGAGTGTCAGTCAGGCTACCCGCTACGGACTTGACGTCCACCGGCTTCCCCTCGGCATTGCGGTCCAACCACGAGGGTGAAGCCGTGGGTGACTCTGCAACGCGAAGCTCGTCTGAGGCTACAAACGCTGCCGCATCCGCGCTGCTGGGCAACATGACTACTTCACGCACGGCAGGCTTGTCGCCGTAGTAGTTGTCATTCGGCGTCAGAACGATTGAGCCATCATCCTCGACGCGGTCAATCTGATATGGCCCGAAAGAAACCTGCATGTCCGGGTCAAAACGCCCCGGTTCCGTCGAAAAGCCATCGCGCCAAGCCTCCGCCACTGGTTGCAAGGTTGCCATGTCCTGAGCATGAAGCGCCGCGTTAAGCTCTTCGACGCTCATCCCCGCCCGCTTAGCCATCACGTGCGCTGGGAGAACCGTGCCGGGGCCAAACAAGTAGCGCCACCGCGACCCCGCATCGGGCGTAAACCACACGGTGAATTTCTTGCTACGGGGCGCGCATTCCACTTCGCTGACCTCTTCCATCAGCGGAAGGTGGGAGCCAAAGGTCTCACTCAGCTGGCCAGCGGTGTAGGCCAAGAGGTAATCGTCACAGGTCACTGCCTCGCCGTCGGCGAAGCGAGCCTGCTCCGTCAGCGTGAAGTCCACGTGTGCCCCGGTCTCATCGCCGTCGGGAGCAAAATACTCCGCGTGGGCAAGATCTGAGTTGGGCACCATCTGCCCGGCTGGGCCCGGTACGTACAGCGCAGGATAGACGCGGCTTGCTAGCTGGGCAGCCCCGACGGCATCGCCCCACGCGGAGGCTGCGTTACTAGTAGCAAGGGGGGAATCGCTCAGCACCGCGAAACGTGGTGCGGACGAGTCCTCCCCCGCACTCTCCTCATTAGAGCCGCACGCTGTCACGGTGAGGGCTAGGGCCAGCAGTGCCGCGACTGGAGATGTACGCACGGCTTAACGCCCGGGGCGCCAGGACGCCCCACCGGACTCGTCAGTAGGTGGCTCGGGCTCAGAATGCGAAGCCGCGGATGGGGAAACGACGGTGCGCGTAGCCTTCGTTTCCGCATCGCCTTCGCCTGCCTCCGTAGGCTCGCCCTCCGCACGGTAGGCGGCAACCACGGCGTTGTGCTTCTTCACGCTCTTTCGCTGGTTCGACAAAGTCACCAGAAGCGTCGTAGCGAGGAAGATTGAGGAGAATACGCCCTCGATAACGCCAATGAACTGCACAAGAGCAAGATCTCGCAGTGTGCCGATACCCATCAGCCATACAGCGACAACGAACAGAGCGATGATCGGCAGGGCTGAGATAATAGACGTGGAGATCGAACGCATCACCGTCTGGTTAATGGCCAAGTTGGTGAGCTCCCCATAGGTCTTCTTGCGCTGGCCTTCCAATCCCGTCGTATTCTCGTCCACCTTGTCAAAGACAATGACGGAGTCGTAGAGGGAGAAGGTCAGCACCGTCAGCAGACCAATGATGACTGCCGGGGACACCTCGATGCCAAAGAGCGCATAGATACCGGCAATGAACACACCGTCAAAAATGAGGGCAAGAATTGCCGCAAAGGCCATGTCCCGCTGCAGGCGGACCGCCACGTAAATGGTGGCCAGCACGAGGAATACGGCCATCGCGATGACCATGCGCTTGGTAATCGACGAGCCCCATGATTCCGACACCGTCGAAGAACCAATCGCATCCGGGCTCGGCTTACCGTTGTCATCCTTGACCTGATACTTCTCAAAGATGGCTTGGCGGGCCTGGTTAACCTCATCCTGGCTCAGACGCTCGGAGGTGATTTCCAGCGTCTCCGAGGAACCCGCGCCCACGATCTGCACCAGCTCTGGGGTAACACCGGTGGCCTCTGTAAAGGTTTCCTCTACCTGTTCGGTGGACAGATCCCCAGCTGGCATGTTGAGCTTCGTGCCTCCCTCAAAGTCCAGAGACAGATTGAAGCCACGAAGTGCAATAGCCAAGATGGAGGCGATGAGCAGCACACCGGCGATGGTGTACCAGGTCTTGGCCCGACCAACGAAGTCAAATCCACTGCCGTCTACGTAAAGACGGTCAAAGCGGGAAATCTTGCGGTTAGTAGTTTCGACAGCCATGATTATTTCTCCTCATCCGTGGCAGTAGCGACGGGTTTCTTGGCCGGTTTGGCATAAAAGCCGCGTTCGCGGCGCTCCTCCACGAGGTTGTAGATGCCGCCGAGGCCGTTCATCGACGGTTTGGCAAAAGCTGGGCGGCTGCCAAGGAGCTGCATCAGCGGCGCCATGATCAGGAAGGAAACGATGAGGTCGAAGATGGTGGTCAAGCCCATGGTGAAGGCAAAGCCCTTGACGGCGCCAATAGAGAGGAAGTACACCACGACGGAGCCGATAAGCGTCACGGCCTTACCCGTGACAATCGTTGCCCGCGAGCGCTCCCAACCCGTGCGGGTGGCAGACCGGAATGTGCGCCCGCCCAGGATCTCATCCTTCATACGTTCGTAGTAGACAACGAAGGAGTCGGCCGTGGCACCAATACCAATGATCAAGCCCGCCATGCCAGAAAGATCAAGCGAGTAGCCGATCCACCGACCCAGCAGGACCAGGGCACCGTACAGCATGACGCAGGTGGTGACGAGCACCAGCAGCGCCACCGAAGACAGAGCGCGGAAATAGTAGATGGAGTACAGCGAAACCAGAATCAGGCCGACGATGCCGGCGATGAGTGCTGCCTCAAGGGCGGCCTTGCCCAGTGACGGCGGCACGGTCTCCACCGTTCCGCCCGGCTCGCCATTGGAGCCGGTAAAGGACAGCGGCAGTGCACCATAACGCAGGTTATTTGCCAGGTTCTGTGCTTCCTCCTGAGAGAAATCACCAGTGATGGAGGTAGCGGCACCAACCGGGGTCGCGCCCTGGATTACCGGAGCAGAAATCACGCCGGAGTCGAGGGTGATGGCCACCTGCTTTTGCAGGTACTCCTGGGTCAAGGTGGACCACGTCTGCGAGCCATTGGGGCCATCGCCGGTCTTGAAGGCGAAGCTGATCTCCATCTGGCCGGTCTGGGAATTCAGGCCGCCCTGAATCGGAGAGTTGCTATCAATCTCGTTACCAGTCAGACGGGTTCCGTTCGGATCCTCAATACCGTCCAGAAGCGGAGCTGGCTTGAGCAGGTAGGGCTGCTTATTAGAGTAGTCGCAAGCCACCAACGGCTTTGCCGGGTCATCGGTTCCGGCCAATGGGTCGGATTCCGCGTCACACGTCATCAAGCCCAGTGCTGCCGTTTGTTGGGTGGGATCCTCAGACTGGCGGTCCTTAAGCAGAACCTCAGTAACCTTATCGCGGCGCTCAGATTCCTCAAGAGAGTTCGCCGGGGCCGGAAGCGGCTTCTCGCTCACAGTAGGAGCCGGAGACTTCTTATCGTCCTTCTTCTCCCCGCCTTGGGCGGCTGCATCTGCGTTCTGGTTGAGCGCATCGTGGATGGAGGCCAGCGCCTTATTGGCCTGCTCTGGCGTCACGACTCCGTACTTGACCCAGCGGTTAGCCGTATCAGTCATGGACTTCTCAAGCTTGTCCATATCCGGCATGGGCTGCTCGCCCACCGGGCGGAACAGCAGCTGAGAAGTTTGGCCCACTGCCTGCGCCTGGGAAGCATCTTCGCCCGGAACAGTAATCACCAAGCTAGAGCCGCTGATGACGACCTCAGAGCCGGAAACACCCATGCCGTTCACACGCTGCTCGAGGATGGTGCGCGCCTGCTGCAGCTGCTCCTGGGTTGGGTCCTCACCCTGCGGAACCAGGGTTACGCGAGTACCACCCTGTAGATCAATGCCGAGCTTTGGGGTAGGCGACTTATCACCGGTCAGAAATATCAGTGCGTAAATCACGATGACAATGAGCGCAAACAGCGCTATCGCGCGCTTAGGCCATTGCCGTTGACGGCTGCTAACGCCACCACGTTTCGAAGCGGACACAAAGTTCTCCTGTGTTGTGTGGAACAGGGCTAAAAATCATAGGTCATGGTAGCCATCTCCACGACGCGATTGAGCGCCATGATGCCACCATGACTAGAGCACAGTCCACCATCGTACGTCATGGACCGCGGTTTTCCTTAACAGGCTTAAGGTGAGGCGCCCGCAGTGTGACGAGCGCAACTCGAATTAGAGCTTCGGGAAGCGTTCGTCGTTGTCGCCCTCCGCCTCAGCCGGCGCATCGTTGACCGTGCCAGCCTGCTCAGCAGTTCGCACGATAGCCATCGTGTCGAAGGTAATCACGGTGCCGTCCTTAACGCGCAAATCAACCTGCTGCTTACCGGCTTCTACCACGGTGCCGTGCAGGCCGCCGGCGGTAATCACCTCTTGGCCAGGCTTCAAGGAGGATTGCAATTCCTGCATCTGTGCCTGGCGCTTGCGCTGCGCGCGCATTGACATAAAGCTCGGCAAAATAACGAGAATTGCGAGTACGAGGAGTAGAAGAATCTGGGTTCCGTTCATAAGTGGTCAGTGTGCCAGACCTCCCCGTCTCTGGGCCAATTAGAAGAGGGTCCCGCCCACCGTTCCCTCGGGCGCCTCAAGGCCTAGGTGGTGCCATGCCGCCGCAGTCGCGACACGGCCTCTGCCCGTTCGCGAGATCATCCCCGCGCGCACGAGGTACGGCTCGCACACCTCCTCCACTGTCGACGGCTCCTCGCCCACCGCGATGGCCAGAGTATTGACTCCCACGGGGCCACCACCGTGCCCTTTAATGAGAGCCTCGAGTACCGCACGGTCAAGGCGGTCCAGCCCACGTTCGTCCACATCAAAAACCCGCAGCGCTGCTTGTGCTGCGCCAACATTGATGTGACCATCCCCATTGACCTCGGCGTAGTCACGGACGCGGCGCAGGAGGCGGTTGGCAATACGCGGAGTTCCGCGCGACCGAGATCCAATCTCCACCGCAGCATCTTGGTCAATGTCAACCTCCAAGATTCGCGCTGCGCGGGTGATGACCTGGGTGAGGTCCTCGGTATCGTAGTACTCCATTTGCGCGGTGAAGCCGAAGCGATCACGCAACGGCCCGGTCAGCATTCCGGCGCGAGTAGTCGCCCCCACCAGGGTAAAAGGCGGAATTTCCAACGGGATAGAGGTAGCCCCTGGGCCCTTGCCCACGATGACGTCAATACGGAAATCCTCCATCGCCATGTAGAGCATTTCTTCAGCCGGGCGGGCGATGCGGTGAATCTCGTCGATGAAGAGCACATCGCCCTCCATCAAATTCGACAACATCGCTGCCAGGTCACCTGCTCGCTCCAGAGCAGGCCCCGAGGTCATACGAAGCGAGCTTCCCAGCTCTTGGGCGATGATCATCGCCATCGTCGTCTTGCCCAGTCCGGGAGGGCCGGATAGCAACACGTGATCTGGCGTTACGCCGCGATTTTTCGCTCCATTAAGCACAAGGGATAGCTGCTCGCGCACCTTAGGCTGGCCAATGAACTCGCCGAGCGACTTCGGACGCAACGAGCGCTCAATATCGTGCTCGCCCTGTTGCTCGGTGGCATCCATATCCTGGTTGCGCTGGAGTGGAGAGTTAAGCTCCACCCCGTCCGGCAGTGAGAATTCTGTGCGTTCTACGTCTGACATGTCACCCACTCTCCCCTATTTCTTGGACCCCAGCTTGCTGAGTGCTGCGCGCAGCACCACTGGTGTCGCCGCCTCAGGTTTTTCAGCCACAACTGATTCCACCACGGGGCGGGCCATTTTGTCCGTAAAGCCCAACCCGACGAGCGCCTCAACAACATCCTCAACAACCGGTCCGGACGCGGTCTGCGCAGCAACCGAAGAATCGCCGCCATCCACAGAAGCAAAAGCTTGAACCTTGTCCTTGAGCTCAAGAATCAATCGTTGTGCAACTCGTTTGCCCACACCCGGAATCTTTTGCAGGCGTGCTGTCTCCTCCCCCGCAATCGCCTGAGCTAAATCGCCGGCGCTCATCACCGACAGGGCGGCCAAGGCCAGTTTTGGCCCCAACCCAGAGACCGTCTGGAGCACGTGGAACATGTCGCGGTCCTCGTGGCTCGTGAAGCCATACAGCGTCATCGAGTCTTCCTTCACCACGAGCGTAGTCATAACCCTGGCCTCTTCACCGCGCTGGAGCGTCCCCAACGTGGCCGGGGTGGCAAGGACCTTATAGCCCACGCCGGCACATTCGAGCACGGCGTGATCAAGCTGGATGTCGAGGACTGTTCCGCGCAGAGATGCAATCATTAAATAAAAATTCCTTGGTTCGAAGGGTTATGCCAGTTAGCTTAAGAGGTTGACTTTGCCGCGCGAGAGACAGACGCGGTACGCGGTGAAGAACCCCGTACCCCGCTTGTTCGTGCGCCCGCCCCTATGCCGGCGCTCGTGTCACCGCCACTCATCCATGCCAGCGCTGGAGCACGCCAGCAGTGACAGACCGCAAGGGCCAAAGCATCCGCCGCATCAGCCGGCTTGGGGGCCTCACTCAGCCCCAAGATACGGGTAATCATGGCTGTCATCTGTTTCTTGTCAGCGCGCCCATTTCCTGAAATCGCCTTCTTCACCTCGGAGGGCGTGTACATGTGCACAGGAATATCGCGCTCTGCTGCCGCGAGCACCAAGACTCCGACGGCATGAGCGGTCTGCATGACGGTTGACACTTGGCCGCGTTCGAATACGCGCTCGAGCGCCACGACATGCGGCTGGTAGTCATCCATCCATTCCCTCACCGCCACAGATAGCCGCTTCAGGCGTTCCCCCAACTCTTTGTCACTGGGGGTGCGCACGACACCTACTGCGATGGGAATAACCGCGCGCCCACGTCCTGCTTGGACAACGGACAGGCCGCAGCGCGTCAATCCAGGATCAATACCCATGACGCGCAGCCCTTCCAAATTCACGGCCGCCTCCTCGCCCTACTGATGAACTCACTTGCCTGGGGCATAGTGTACACACATGTGTTCTAGCGCAATCAGCGCCCTGCGAACGATGCCTGCCAAATCAGTCAGGCCCATCCCATCTGTTTCCTCTTCATCACCGCGGGTAGAGTGGCGCGCATGTCTCAACAACCAAATGACTATTCAGGCTTTATCCGATCCCGTCATTCCCCGCGGGCGTTCCTGCCGGATCCCATCCCCACTGATGTCATCGAGCAGGTGCTTATCGACGCCCAATCCGCGCCTTCCAATTCCAACACTCAACCGTGGAACGTACACCTCGTGGGCGGCGCTGCTTTGAAAGAATTAAGCGCCGCGCTGATCGCGGAGTTCGATAAGAACGGAATTAATCCAGACTTCACGATTGACTATGGTCAGGGAGTCCACCCGCAACGCTCGCAGCAGCTCGCCGCCAAGATGTACGGGCTGCTCAGCATTGCGCGCGAGGATAAAGAGGCGCGCACGGAGTTCATCCGCGAAAACCTTCGTTTCTTCGGAGCCCCGCACGCGGCGCTGCTTTTCATTCCACCGCTGGGTGATCGCATTCGCGCTGCCTTCGATCAAGGCACCTATGCTGAGAACTTTTTGCTCTCGCTGCAGGCACACGGCTACCACGGTGTCCCACAGGGCATGATTTCACTCCTCGCGCCCACGGTCCGTGAATTCCTCGGGGTGGACGAGGAGTACAAGCTCGTCACCGCCCTCACCTTCGGCGTGGCCGATGAATCCAGCCCTGTGTTCAAGACTGCCCCGGGGCGCGCGCCGTTATCAGAGACGGTGACGGTACATGGCCTGGAAGGCCTTAAGCTCAGCTAGAAGCCCTTAGTCCTCGTCGAGCTCGGCGAGAACCTCATCGCTGAGGTCCATGTTGGTGTAGACGTTCTGGACATCGTCCGAATCCTCAAGCGCATCGATGAGGCGGAAGATCTTGCGGGCATCATTTGCCTGCAGCGGAACCTCAACGGACGCGCGGAAATCGGTGTCGGTGTCATCAACTTCGATGTCAGCAGCAACAAGGGCCTCGCGCACGGCCGGAACATCACCCGGTGCACAGGTGATCTCGAACTTCTCGCCGTTGTCGTTGACCTCCTCGGCGCCAGCTTCCAGCACAGCGAGCAGGATGTCATCTTCGCTAAGCTCACCCTTCTCCACCATGACCAAGCCGGTGCGGGAGAACATGTACGCGACGGAACCGGACTCGCCGAGGTTGCCGCCGTTCTTGGACATCGCGGTACGAACGTCGGTGGCTGCGCGGTTGCGGTTATCCGTCAGGCACTCGATGAGCATGGCCACACCGTTGGGGCCGTAGCCCTCGTACATGATGGTCTCCCAATCTGCGCCGCCGGCCTCTTCGCCGGAACCGCGCTTGCGGGCACGCTCAATGTTGTCGTTCGGAACGGAGGCCTTCTTGGCCTTCTTAATCATGTCATCGAGGGTGGGATTCGCCGCCGGGTCGCCGCCGCCTGTGCGGGCCGCCACCTCGATATTCTTAATCAGCTTGGCAAATTCCTTGCCGCGCTTGGCATCGTTGGCAGCCTTCTTGTGCTTAGTCGTTGCCCATTTGGAGTGGCCTGACATGTCATCCCTTTCGATATGGCTGTGCAATAAATTGCTAGAAACTGGTGCAATTATACGGCCTCACGCCACGTACCTCCGCACAGGGGTACGCGTGGAAGCCTCATTCCTAACTGTCGGTTCGCTGTAGCATCACACATTTTGCCAATTGCCGTTGGCGCTGGTGCCTTCACTTTCAGGATGCATGGTCCGCGTCAGCCCCTCCTGCATGGCCACCGCCAGTAGCTCCCCGCGTTGGTTGTATATCTTGCCCTGTGCAAGACCAGTCCCGGTCTGTGCTGAGGGACTCGACTGTGAGTACAACATCCATTCATCGACCCGGACCGGACGCAAGAACCACAATGAATGATCCAAGCTGGCTAGTTGGATCCTCTCCCCTTGGTGCGGGAGCAGCGCTGAGCGAATCAATGTCATGTCGGACATGTAGAGCAGCGCCGCTTGATGGAGGGACGGATCGGGGGCGTCGGCAAGCAAGGCACCCGTGTTACGGAACCAGATATTTCGAAACCCAGCGCCTGTGGTTTCCGCGGCGACGGCATCGCGGGATGCGTCGGGGACCAGCCTCACGTCCCAGTCTTCCCACTCCTTCAAGATGATCCGGGTGGAGTACGGGGATTCTGTAATGCTCTCCGGCGGCGGCACCTGCGGCATGCCTGCCTGATGTTCCGGGCCAACATCGCCTGACGCGTGGAAACCAGCGCTGAGCATGAAGATCATGCGGTCCTTTTGGTAGACGCGCACATGGCGATGCGCAAAAGAGCGGCCATCCCGTATCCGCTCCACGCGGATGGTTGTGGGCGCACTGGAGTCACCAGGCCCCACGAAGTAGCAGTGCATGGAGTGCGCCAACTTGTCATCAACGGTGAGCTGCGCCGCCCGAAGCGCTTGCGCCATGGTTTGTCCCCCAAAGGTGCGAGCGATGAGCGAGGGAACCGCGGGGGCGCGAAATTCGTCATCGCCAATCCGCTCGATGTCGACTGCTTGAGCCACCGATGCCATCTTTACTCCATTTCCATCGCCGTTATGGCGCCCGCCACACTCACTCCGACCATCCTACTCACGAGCTGATCTGCTCCTGGGAGTTGCGTACTATGTTCCGCATGAGTTCAACCACCCCGCACAGCGTGCACCGCGTGGCCGCCTACCTAGAAATGATCACGTGGGGTCTGCTGATCCTCTCCATGATCCTCAAGTACTCCGGCACCACCGAGGCGCTCACACCGATTGCAGGTGGCATCCACGGCTTCGGCTTCCTCTGCTTCCTGCTCATGACGGCCCTGGTGTGGATCAACAACCGCTGGCCGGTGGGGGTTGGAATCCTGGGCCTGGTAGTGACCGTCATCCCCTTCGCGGCGCTGCCCTTTGCGGTCTGGGTATCTCGGCGCGGACTCGTTGATGGGCCGTGGCGCTTTGCCGACGACGCACAGCCACACGGCTTCTTCGATTCGGTTTTGGCACAGGTCATCCGCCACCCGGTGCGCAGCGCGCTCATCGCGCTACTCGTCGTCGCCGTTGTGTTTAGCATCCTGCTCATGTTGGGACCACCCGTTGACGTAGAGTCCGCCATTGAAAATAATCGCTAAAACTCCAAGCATTTGGGCAGGCTGGGTCCTGGCGCGCCTTCTCCTCGTTTACATGCTCGTCAACGACACGGACCCGCTCGGAGACGTTCGGTATTACCTCGAGGGCGTCTTTGGCGATAATCCTCAAGACATGACGGAGTATCCGCAGGTCGGAACCTGGCCCAGCGTCCTGCTCGCGTGGCTTACTGGATACGACTTTGAGCGCTATGCCATCGGTTTTACAGCCATGGTGCTGCTTGCCGACGCCACCTTCCTCGCCCTCCTCCTGCGCCATCACCGCGACAACCCCGCAGCGTATAGCGCCGGATGGTTTTGGGTGTTTTTCGGCACCGCGGCAGGCCACGTTTTCGCGTGGCGGCTAGACCTCTATCCCGCCTTGCTCGTCGCCGGTGCGGGCGCACTTCTGGCCACCCGCCCCCGTCTTGCCTCGGCTTTGTTGGCCTGGGCCACCGCAGCCAAGCTGTGGCCCGGAGTCCTCGCTGCCGGGCTCGTCGGACGCGCAACCTCTCGTGGTACTTGGCAGCGGCTGTCCGCTTTTTTCGGAAGCCTCGCCGCCCTCTGCCTCAGTGTAGCTGCGATAGCCGGTGTGGATAGGTTGCTCTCTCCTCTGACGTATCAAGGTCAACGCGGCCTCCAGATTGAATCTCTAGCCGCCACCTGGTTCGTCTACCAAGCCCATCACCAGCCTGGGGTGTGGACGATGGAATACGCAACGTCGAAAAGCTTTGAGATCTCCGGGCCTGGTGTCGATACGGCGATTACTGTGAGCACCATCGCGATGGGTGCCGCGCTCCTCTGGATCATTGCAGTAGCGCTCGCTCACTTTCTGCGCGGCGGCTGGAGCCCACGCTCCACACTTGTTTTCTTCATCGCGGCAATCCTGCTGCTTATGGCGACGAATAAGGTCTTTTCTCCGCAATATATCGTGTGGCTTGGGCCGATTCTTGCGGTGGCTCTCCGCTCCCCCGTCCCCGTGGAGTCTGCTTCCTACCGAAACAAGGCCGCTAATATCGCTGGGGTGCGCGCCATCATGGCGGTACTCGCCGTGGGAACAGCTGCCCTGGGAACCGTCATCTATCCCTATGGCTATGACTACATCTGGTTCTTTGTGGGCGAAAACCTCAACCCGGTGTACGCACTCGTGTTGCGCAACCTCCTTATCTTGGCGATGACCGCTTTTGCTCTGTACTGGTACTCCCTCGAGTCCCGCGTGGCGCGGGCTCAACAGTCCCAGGTGGATCACACCTCAATTTGACTCAGCTCGAAATACTCCGGCAGCTTCGCCGTGCCTCCCAAGCGCAGCAGCTTGACGGCCGGGCGCAGGCGCAGCGCGCGGGTATCGCTGACCGCCTCGTTGTAGAAGCGGTGAGCTAAGTGGATGCGCCCTTCGGCGTCGGCAAGCACGGCTGGGCGCGCTTCAAAGCGCTGCGCGATGGCCGCCGACAGCTCACGCTCCCGGGTGGCCCGTTCATCGAAACTCCCCTGTGCAAGCTCCGTCGCCTCTGCGCGCGCCGCAATGCCCTCGAGCTCGGGAGCTAGGGCGCTAACCACCGCCGCGCGGCGATCCAGCGTGGCCTCAAGCTGAGCCAGGGCTGCGTCGGTGCGGATATGGAGGGAGTTCAGTCGCTGCGCCGTATAGAGCGCCCACATCCCCAGGATGAGGAGGACGGCAAGAGCAATGACAACTTCAATCGGCATTTAAGACACCCGCACTTTCGTGCCATCCGCCACAGTCTCGTACACGCGCATGACGGCAGCGGCCACATGATCCCAATCGTATTCGCGGGCGCGCTCCACTCCTGCCTTGATCAAGGCCTGTCGCTTGTTCGTATCGTTCACTACATCCTGCAGCACGCGCGCCAAGTCCGTGGCGTCGCCGGTTCTGAACAAGGCACCTGCAGGTTCTTCCGAGTCGGCATTGCACACTGCAGCGAAGGCCTCCAAATCCGAAGCCACCACTGCACAGCCAGCTGCCATTGCCTCAACCAGGACGATGCCGAAGCTCTCGCCGCCGGTGTTGGGAGCCACGTAGATATCGGCGCGCCCCAAAATGGCTGCCTTCTCGGCATCGCTGACGCGCCCCACAAAGTCGACTCCCGGAACGCTCCGCGGATGACCGCCGCCCATGACTGTCACCCGCACCTTCTCTGGGAGCAGGGTGAGGGCCTCAAGAAGAATGTCCAGGCCCTTTCGCGGCTCATCGAGACGCCCCAAGAACACGATCTCAATCTCTGAATCATTCTCTTTATGCTCGGCACGAGCACGCTCGCGCGCATATACAGAGGTATCTACCCCATTGGGAATGAGCACGGGGTCACCACCCAACTGCTCTACCTGCCAGCGGCGAGCCATCTCTGAAACCGCAATGCCTCCCCGGATCTTTTCCAGGTAGGGGCGCAGGAAAGGTTTGGCCAGAGTCAACGCCACGGAGCTTGATGCCGAAGCATGGTACGTAGCCACGATAGGGCCACGTGCCGCTGCCAGCGCAGCCATGGAATAGCTCGGGGAATTCGGCTCGTGGATGTGTAGGATGTCGAAGTTCCCTTCGCGAATGAAGCGCTTGATGTTGCGGCGCACGTGCGGTCCGATAGACAGGCGAGCCACCGAGCCGTTATAGGTAATTGGCACGGCCCAGCCACCCTTGCGCACAAAGCGGGGCACCTGCGTGCTTGTCGACGCCGGCCCCAGCACCTCCACGTGGTGCCCCTGCTCAATGAAGACAGTGGCTAGGTCAAGGATGTGGGCCTGAACTCCGCCGGGTTCGTCGAAGGAATAGGGGCAGATAATACCTATGCGCATGGAGTGTGTTCTGCCTTTCTACTTCTTGTGGCGAGCAGCGCGCCGGCGCTCGACGTCCGCATTCCAGTGCGGTTGCAACATGTGCCAATCTTCGGGGTGCGCCCGGATGTTTTCTGCGAAGCCGTCCGCAAGGCGCTGGCACGTCTCCTGAAGAGTCGTGACCTCAATCTCGGGGCTGACGGACAGCCCCCAACCTTTGCCGTCGAACCACGAGTGCACCACGTGGAGAGCCGCCCCTGTTTCAATGGCGAGTTGGGCGGGGCCGGCGGCAACGTTGGCTTCTTCGCCCATGAAGTCTACGGGCACGCCGGTGCGCGTGAGATCACGCTCGGACAGCAAACACACAACCCCGCCCCGTTCCAAGGCATCCTTGAGGCGCGGATAAGGCGAAGAGCTGCCTCCTGTCAGCGGCAGAACAGTGAATCCGAGGCTCTCGCGGTAGTCCACGAAGGCATCGAAAAGCGCCTCCGGCTTTAAGCGCTCAGCCACCGTAGTAAAGCCGCCATAGTGGCCCACGCAGAAGACGCCCGCCATGTCCCAGTTGCCTGAGTGCGGCAGCGCAAAAATCACGCCGCGCCCGGATGCCACTGACTCATCCGAGTACTCCTTGCCGCGCAGGCCAGCCAGCAACCGCTTCTGCAGGTCAGGGTCCGAGTGGATGGCCGGCAAGCGGAAGGCCTCTAGCCAGTAGCGCATGTAGGAGCGCATCGAGTTCCGCACCAGCTCCCGCGTAACGTTTTCGGGCCCCACAACCCGGTTCAAGTTCTGGCGCAGCTGTTCCATGCCTTGGCCGTTGTTACTTGCCAGATCTGCACCGCGTTCGAACAACCAGACAGCCAATGGCTGGGGAAGGAAGCGCACAACCTTCCAGCACGCGATGTATGCGGCGGCGGTCAGCCGGTCACGGTCCAGTAGAGCCACGGTTCGGGAGCCTTTCTGTGTGGGCCGGGGGCGCGATACCTTCCGGTGGGAGCGGGGATTGAGCTATAGGTGCTTCAGTTCCTTCTTAAAACGCGCCTTGGTGTCCTGACGCGCCGCTTGGCGCATGCGCTGGTAAATGGTGAAGATAGACCCCACAGCCAGCAGCCACAGGGCGACTTCCAGCGCATAAGGCACGCCCAGGCCTTCCAACCCCACGCCGCCGAGTCCTAGGATGAGGCGCTCTGGGCGCTCGACGAGGCCGCCAACCATCTTGAAACCGGAGGCCTCGCCGCGCGCCTTGACATAAGAGATGACCTGGGAACTAACCAGCACCACCATGCAGGCGGCGAAGTTGATGGGGTGAGCGCTATCGACGTACACCATCCAGTAAGCGATCGCCGCGAACAAGGCACCGTCGGTAATGCGATCGCAGGAGGCGTCGAGAGTAGCACCGAAGTTTGAACCACCCGTGGTCAGGCGCGCCATCGTGCCGTCGAGCATGTCGAAGGCCGCGAAGAGACCCGACAACAGCGCGGCGGCAAAGAGGTGATCAAGTGGGATGAGGATGACCGATATGGCAATGGTGACGATCGTTCCCACAATGGTGACGATATTCGGGGTCAGGCCCATCTTGAGGAAGAGCTTGGCCACCGGGACCACAACCACGGCGGCGGGTTTGCGCCCGTGAACACTAAGCATGCGCTTCTCCTGAGATGATTCCTTCGGCGGCGAGCTCCGCCCATCCCTGAGCAAGAAGGGAACGGGTGTCTTTGAGGAGCTGCGGCAACACTTTAACGCCATCCACAATAGTCATGAAGTTTGAATCTCCGCTCCAACGCGGAACGATGTGCATGTGCAGGTGCTGCCCCACCGATCCGCCCGAGGCCCGCCCCAGGTTAAAACCGGCGTTGACGGCATCGGGGCCGGACACCTTCTTCAGGACCCGGATGGCGGCCTGCGCGAACTGGAAGAGCTCGCGGGACTCCTCCTCGGTGAGGTTTTCCAGCTCAGATTCCTGGCGGTACGGGATGACCATCATGTGGCCGGTGTTATAGGGATAAAGGTTGAGCACGCAATAGACAAGCTCACCGCGGGCAACGATGAGCCCGTCCTCGTCCGACATCTGTGGGATCTCCACGAACGGGTTACGGGCTTCCTTTGGCACGTCGCCGGCGCCGCCCTCACGCTTGATGTAGCTCATACGGTACGGCGCCCACAGGCGCTCTAAGCGGTCGGGGGTTCCCAGGCCGGTATCGACGTACTCTCCCACTCTGTGTGTGCTCCCTTTCTCAGCTCTGTCTAGATGCATCTGCACCTAGACGCGCTCGGCGATGGTTTCCTTGGTCGGTTGATCGTTGTTGCGCTCACGCACCCAAGCCTCGATGACGTTGACCGCGGCTTCCACGGGCACGCCGTTAACTTGCGTGCCGTCAAGGAAACGGAAGGACACGGCGTCTGCCTCAACGTCGCGCTCGCCCGCCAACAACATGAACGGGACCTTGCCAGTGGTGTGGTTGCGGATCTTCTTTTGCATGCGGTCGTCGGAAGTATCGACGTCAGCGCGCAGGCCGCGGGAGCGCAGCTCGGCACAGACCTTCTCGAGGTGCGGGGCGAAGGTATCCGCCACCGGGATGCCCACCACCTGGTGCGGGGCCAGCCATGCCGGGAAGGCGCCGGCGTAGTGCTCCAGCAGCACGCCGAAGAAACGCTCGATGGAACCGAAAAGTGCGCGGTGAATCATGATCGGGCGCTGCTTGGAGCCATCCGACGCCGTGTACTCCAGCTCGAAGCGCTCCGGCAGGTTGAAGTCCAGCTGCACGGTAGACATCTGCCAGGTACGGCCAATGGCATCGCGAGCCTGGACAGAGATCTTCGGGCCGTAGAATGCCGCGCCCGCCGGGTCCGGAACCAGCTCAAGACCGGACTTCTCCGCCACGGACTGCAGAATAGCCGTCGAGCGCTCCCAAATCTCATCAGAACCGACGTACTTATTCGGATCCTTGGTGGACAGCTCCAGGTAGAAGTCGTCCAAGCCGTAGTCCTTGAGCAGAGAAATGATGAACTCCAGAACCTTGGTCAGCTCATCTTCAAGTTGCTCAGGGGTGCAGTAGATGTGGGAGTCATCCTGGGTGAAGCCACGGGCGCGAGTCAGACCATGAACAACGCCGGACTTTTCGTAGCGGTACACCGTGCCGAACTCGAAGAGGCGCAGCGGCAGCTCGCGGTAAGAGCGGCCACGAGAGGCGAAGATGAGGTTGTGCATCGGGCAGTTCATCGGCTTGGCGTAGTAGTCCTGCGGCTGCTTGGTGCAATTACCGTCCTCATCCCACTCGCCATCGAGCTGCATCGGCGGGAACATGCCATCCGCGTAGAAGTCCAAGTGTCCAGACTTCTTGAACAGGTCACCCTTGGTCAGGTGCGGGGTGGACACGAAGGAGTAGCCGTCCGCAATGTGGCGGCGGCGGGAGTGCTCTTCCATCTCCATGCGCACGGTGGCGCCATTGGGGTGGAATACCGGGAAACCGGAACCGATCTCATCCGGGAAGGAGAACAGGTCCAGCTCGGCACCCAAGCGGCGGTGGTCGCGCTTTTCTGCCTCTTCCACCATGGTCTTGTAAGACTCAAGTGCTTCTTTGGATTCGAAGGCAGTGCCATAAATGCGCTGCAGGCCAGCCTTGGACTGGTCACCGCGCCAGTAGGCAGCAGAGGAACGCGTCAGGGCAAAAGCTGGAATGTACTTGGTGGTCGGAACGTGCGGGCCACGGCACAGATCGAACCACTCCACCTCGCCGGTGCGCGGGTTGACGTTGTCATAGTGGGTCAGATCACCGGCACCAACCTCGGCAGCCTCATCGGAATCAGGGTCCACGTTGCCCTTGTCCTGAACCAGCTCGAGCTTAAACGGCTCGGCCGCAAGCGCCTGCTCCGCTTCCTCCGGGGAGGAGTAGACGTGGCGCTCGAAGCGCTGGCCGCCCTTGATGATCTTCTTCATGCGCTTCTCAATGGCCTTGAGGTCCTCCGGAGTGAAGGGCTCTGCGGTCTGGAAGTCGAAGTAGAAGCCGTTCTCGATGGCCGGGCCGATGCCCAGCTTGGTGCCGGGGAACTCCGCCTGCACGGCCTGGGCCATGACGTGCCCGCAGGAGTGGCGAATAACGGCGCGGCCGTCTTCCTCGCAGGCAGCAACCGGGGTGAACTCGGCGTCAGTGTCCGGCGTGTGGGAAAGGTCGTAGAGAGTACCGTCGGCGCCGCGGACGACGACTACTGCTTCGGGGCCCTTGTTGGGCAGCTCATGCTCGCGCATCGCTGCTCCCACGGCAGTACCGGCCGGGACCGTGATCGGCTCGTAGTTCACCGGGACTGCTGGAATCATTTCCGCCATGACTTGTTGCGCTCCTTTGCGCTCACGCGCCGCTCGACATACCTGGCCGAGCAGCGCTCAACGAGAAAGTTACAGCGGCTTAGTCTACCCCTCTTAACTGCGGATGAGCGATTCGCCCCAAAAGGTTTCGCCCTCAGTTCCGGCCGGCATGTAGTACACGGCCGAGCCGATGTGGGTAATCCACTCGTTGAGGCGATCCGCTTTGTCGAGCCGCGCCTGGATGGGCTCGAACTGCGCCGTAGGATCCTTCTGGTAGCAGATAAAGATCAATCCAGCGTTGCTGAGTTCACCGCGCTTGGTGGTCTCCGGGGAAGGCGGAAGGTTGTAGTTATACGGACGGCGCAGCAGCTTCTGATGAGGTGAGTCGACCGGAGGATGCGCCCGGGCGACATGCGAGTTTTCATCAATGGCCTTGAGGCCAAACTCGTTTCGCGCGTCCAGGTCAACCTCGTCGAACTCGTCCTTGCCACCGAGAGGTGCGCCGGTATCGAGCGCTCGACCTGTAGCGTTTTCACGCGCAGCACGATCAAGTTGCTCCCACGTATCGAGGTTCATGTGGATGCGGCGAACCACCATGGCGCTGCCGCCGGCAAAGGGGCCGTCCTCGATCCATACTTGCTCATTGAAATCTTCATCGCTTCGCGGGTTGACCGTGCCGTCTTTTTGCCCAAAGAGGTTGCGCGCGGTTGTTCCCTTCGGGGCGGAACCATAAGCGTGGCTAAACCCCTGTTGAATCCACGCGACGTCGGCGTAGTCTTTACCGGCACGAGTCATATGCCGCAGCACATAGGCCGCGGTAAAGGCATCATCACTGCAGATCTGTAAGACGATATCGGTCTGTCCCCATTCAGGGCGCAATTCATCGTGTTCAAAGTCCTGGATATCTCGCAGCCAGCTGGGCTTGGCGACGCCCACCGTGTCAAAGAATCCTTCCCCCCAACCGCACGTGACGGTGAGGTTTGCCGGGGTGGTAGACAATTCAGGTTCGAGGCTGCCCAGCGGGTTCTCGCCGGTGCACAGGCGGCGAGCGTCCTCCGTCCACAGACGCATGAGTGCGGCCGCGCCGCGTGCGGTGGTCTCCTTCTTCAGGTTGAAACCGACCAATTCCACGTGCGCCTGGACCGGGGTTTGGATGCCAGCTTGGTGCTTGCCATCGAAGGCGACGATATCGCCACCCATGGTTTCCTCGCGGCGCTCCGGCCCGGTGCTTCCGGCGTCACCGGCCTGCGCTGCTTGGGAAGCGTCTGCAGACTCCGCCGAAGACTGCCCTGGCTCCTCCCCCTTCGCGCAACCAGCGAGGGCTACCGCGCTTGCAGCCACAGCACTTCCGGCGAGCAATCCACGCCGGCTGACAGGTTCCTCGAACCCGCTCATCGTTGTTGTCTCCCTATCTCGTGAGAACCGATAACTTGCCTACCTTGGCCCAGAGAACGCTTTTCTAGTGAGCGTGCTCTTCCGTCTTCATGCCCGACATGTCTGCGGACTCTGAGTGGTCCATGTGATCACCATGCTTCATGTCGCCATGGTCCATATCGTCGCCGTGATCCATGCCGCCCATATCGCCATAGTTCTCGTCGCCTGCGCCGATGGAACGCACGGGGATGTCGCCCAGGTCGACCGTTGAGCCGTCGCTAAGCTCCAGCGTCAGTGTGGCGGTCTCGCCAGCCATAACGGGCTCTGTAACTCCCATCAGCATGAAGTGGAAGCTACCCGGTGCGAGCTCGACGGATTCGCCAGCAGGGATATCGAAGCCGCCTTCCTTCTCCTTCATGACGCCATCGACGACCTCATGGATCTCGTAGTGCTCCGCCTTCACCGAAGAGGTGAAGCCAACCACGTTGATGTCCTTGTCCGTGTGGTTGTGGAGGGTGCCGAAGATCGCGGTCATATCCGAATCCTTCTCCATGGCGCGCACGACAGCATCCTCGAAGGTGACACCCGACTCAGCGGAGGAAGTAGCCGAACCACTGGTCGCTGCTTCCTTGTCCTTCTCAGCGCCATTCTCAGTGCTGGCTGCAGCGCTCGATGGGGCTGCGGTGGAATCTTCCTCGCTCGTCGAGCAGCTTGCCAGTGCAAGGCTGGCAGCAGCAACGGCAACGACGGAAGCGCGGAGGAAAATACGGGAATTCAGCATGTGACATGCCTTTCTGCAGTAACAGTAGTTAAGGAAAATGCGGTTTGACTCTCGCATCATCAGAACCGTGTGGTGCTTAGCCTTCTGGGTCTTCTCCGCCAGAACGGCGGGTCTTTGCTCCGAAGGCGAAAAGGGCTGCGCCGACGACGAGAACTGCTCCTACACCAATGATCCATTTGGCCGCGGTAGGCAAGGAACTCAGGGGATCCTGAGACTCTTCTGCATCGTCGCTTTCCTTGGCACCATCGGCAGAAGCATCTGCAGTCTTATCTCCCCCAGCCCCGGAGGCCACGCTAAATGGCACGGAACCGAGTGTGGAGTGCCCATCGGAGGACGTAATGCGGAAACCTACTTGGTAGTCACCATCACCGGGCTCGACGTCCTGGGGGACTTCGACGGTGAGGTTGCGGCCGTCAATGGTCGGGGTTGCGTCAAAGAGCACGTCGCCGCTTGTCTTATCGCTCACGGCAAAGGTGTTGAAGTTGTCCTTTGGAATACCAGAGAATTCCAACGTGATTTCGCGGGGGAATTCCTCCAGCGGCGTATCACTCACAACGTTGCCGCCTATGACTGAGTCATGTGCCGCCGCTAGTGGCGCGGACAGCCCGACCGCGAGGCAGGCTGCCCCGGCAGCAATCCCTGTGGTGACCTGACGCAGCTGCATGTCCAGAACAACTCCTTGATGGTCTGATGAAACTTTTGGTTGAAGGTTCCCTCATCCTATCGCCGGGAGGGATCCTCGAGCCAATCCTTACCCCGCACGGATTGTGCGAGGTTACCAAGTAGTCGTTGCATGCAGTGGAAAAGTTCCCTGGACCGCCCCTAGCCATACACCCCGGCAAACAAGAAAACGAAAAGTGCCCCTCCATAGTGGAGAGGCACTCGACGTGGAGCGGATGACGAGACTCGAACTCGCGACCCT
>NZ_KV812490.1:362291-362760 GCF_001813425.1 Corynebacterium sp. HMSC056E09 | reverse complement strand
AGTGACCTCTTCCGTGTCAGGGAAGCGCTCTCCCGCTGAGCTAAACGCGCTCACAGCACCCGAAGTTGGGCGCCAGCTTTTGAGGTGGAAACGGGAATCGAACCCGTGTGCACGGTTTTGCAGACCGTTGCCTCACCACTCGGCCATTCCACCGTGGCGATACCGCCTCACACACTACATGTGCTGGAGCGGATGACGAGACTCGAACTCGCGACCCTCACCTTGGCAAGGTGATGCGCTACCAACTGCGCTACATCCGCGCGACAAACCGGAGTTCGTCACGGAGTCCGTAAGGAACTCCCTGTGCGCGATACTGGGATTGAACCAGTGACCTCTTCCGTGTCAGGGAAGCGCTCTCCCACTGAGCTAATCGCGCTTATCCATTTATCAAGGCTATTTACTTGCTCGAGATTCCCTCTAGCATCAAGAAAGCCTTGGAGCGGATGACGAGACTCGAACTCGCGACCCT
>NZ_KV812490.1:280581-362191 GCF_001813425.1 Corynebacterium sp. HMSC056E09 | reverse complement strand
GGTGATGCGCTACCAACTGCGCTACATCCGCATTGCACGTAACCGGCTGGTATGCCGTGGTGCGAGAAGAAACTTTATCGTGCACCGACCCAGTTTCCAAATCCGCAGCCCACAGCACTAATCCCCAACCATCCAACAGCGCTTGGATTACATTAATGTGATTGAGACTGCGGTTACAGTGATTGCGCATGATTGCACTAGGAACACACTAGTACTGCCGGGAGAACTCCAAGATCCATCCGTTCTCGCACAGCCCTGAGTAGCCACTACACCCTTACAGTCGCGAGCAACCAACCAGAGTAAATGCACGCAGAGTAATTGAAAGCGCGGTTGAGCTGGACGATTAGGGGTTTCCATACGCGCGGTGTACCTTAAGTGCTGCACCGAGGTTCTATAGCTCAGTGGGAGAGCGTTCCGTTCACACCGGAAAGGTCGCTGGTTCAATCCCAGCTAGGACCACCATTAAAGCTGCAGGTAAAAGACGTGCAGCGTATAACACAAGCCTCCGCGTGGATACTATGTGGAAAACGAATCCGCATTTTTCTGTTCACGCGGGGGTATTTTCTCATTGTTCCTGAAACTGGCCAAGAAAGCCAGACACGATAGCTCAACCCGTTGGGGCACGGCATGGTTGATAAAGCCTGCACGATATTGGACCTGCCCCCGCGCGTAGTTACCCGATAACTCCATAATGGTTCAATAGCAACACGTGCAGGCATAGGGTGATAGATGTGCAGTTGCCAAAGTACGGCCCAGCCTGGGCAGGCTCCTTGATGGGAACCTCAATTGCGTCAACTTTGTCGGGTTTGCATGGTCTACGCATAGGCCAAATCGTTTTTGCTCTTATCGCAGCTGTTCTGCTGGTGATTTTTACCGTGGGAACGAAAAATGTACCGCCTCGGCACCAGAATATGGCTGGGTGGGGCATGTACACGATGGGCCTGCTGGCGTGCGGCTCGGCATGGACCGCGCTGACCGGAACCGATGCCTTCCAGTTGGCAAGTTGGTGGATTGGCGCACCGCTTTCGGTCGTGGTCTGTCTGTGGCAGCTGTGGGGGTTGTTCAAACAGCAGCACCACTACGACAAGCCCGCGTTTCCTTGGGGGCTGGCGCTGGTCTCCCCCATGGTGGCGGCGACTTCCGCGGGTCAACTGGCTATCAATCACGGGCAGTTCTACCGCTATGCCGGCGAGCTGTGCTTCTTCCTCACGTTCATCACCGCAATTCCGCTGTTCGCTTATTGCTATTGGTCTTTAGCACGCCGTCAAGATAGGCCGCGCGAGGCGGCTGCGGGTACGGCATGGATCCCGCTCGGCGTGGTTGGACAGTCAACGGCGGCCTCGACGCTGCTTTTTGACGCCCACCTCTACGGCATCATCGTGTTCATCATTGGTGCGCCCTGCGTAGTATTCGCAATGTATTGCTTTTACCAAGCGGTAGTCGCGTGGGCCCCTTATGGCCCAGGCTGGTGGGGCTCCACATTCCCTGTCGGCACTTTGTGTCTTGGCTCCTGGGACGAAGGCTGGCACCGGTTGTCCCTTGCTTTATTGGTGCTCCTGCTATTGCATTGGGGAGCCTCTGCGCTGCGCTTCGGCACATGGCAGTTCCAACGCGCCTGATCACATACGCTCCGGCCAATCCCACACCCTAAGCCGTCGTCGACATTTCAGGTACCGTGGGGCGCCATGAGTGACACTGCTCTGATAAAACACCTCATGGGGCCCGACCGAGAAGGAATCCGCTTGATTGCGGTGAGCACTCTCCACGGCTCCGCCACCATCGATGGAACCTCAGGGCCAATGGGCAACGGCACCGACGCTCAACTCTTCGCTGCACTGCGCGAGTGGGCCGACATTGCCGTCGTCGGCTCAGCCACGGTGAAGTCGGAAGAGTACGGACCGTCGACAAGCACGCGGCTCGCCGTACTCAGTCACTCCCTTGACTTTGCCGGGTTCGAAGAGTTTATAGCCTCCGGCCCCATTGTTCTTACCCCGGAGGAACGCGCATCCTCGCCCGAGGCCCAGCACCTCGTCGAGGCCGGTGCCGACGTTCTAAGCATTGGCACCGGTACCATGAGCGAGGCAATCTCAGCCCTTCGCGCCCGGGGCGCGCGCCGCATCAGTTGTGAGGGCGGCCCTTCCGTGTATTCCGCCTTTATCGCCGAAGGAATTGGGGACAAGCTCTATTTGACGCTCGACCCGCACCTATCGCCCTCCGTCGAAAAGCCCGTCGTCGATGGCAAAGCCACCTCCCCTGCGCTCAAGCTCGAGTTGGAGAACGTTGCTGCTGTCGACAGCACGGTGTTTCTGCGCTATCGACGAACCCAAACACCGTAAACTGTGCTGCCGTGACTTCTCCGGCTCCCTCAACCTCAGATTCCGCGCGACTGTGGACGGCCGCCGCGTGGCCCGCCGCCATAGTCTTGGTTTTCCATCGCGTGTTCGTGCTCGCCTTCAACGGCACGGTGACCGATGATTTCGGCACCGTCTACCGCGCAATCCGGAACCTGTGGGAGGGCAACCCGGTCTACGAACAGAACTATTCCTTCGTCGAGCCGCTCTACCTATACAACCCGGGCGCAACGCTCCTCCTATCCCCCTTGGGGCTTGTTTCCGAGGAACACGCGCGCATCGCCTTCATCCTGGCCAACGCCGCAGCCATCGTCGCCGCCTTGGCCCTACTGACTCGCTTCGTAGGCCACAGCCTGCGCGGCCCCTTGTGGCCAGTCAGCATCGCTGCTGCCTTCGCTACCGAATCAGTCATCAACACGTTGGTCTTTACCAATATCAACGGCGTGCTACTACTCGCCATGGTGGCGTTTCTGGTCTTGTTAGATAAACACGGATGGGCCGCCGGGCTGTGCATCGGTCTGGCGATTCTGGTTAAGCCGCAATTTGCCCCGCTGCTCTTCCTCGCTTTAGTGCGCAAGCGCTGGCTCACCTTAGGTTTGGGCGTGGCTATACCGCTAGTGAGCAACCTTGCTGCTTGGCCGATCGTCCCGGGCGTGGAAGGCTTCCGCGCCAACCTTCTTCCCTACCTTGCGACAACGCGCGATTATGCCAACGCATCATGGCCGGGCGTGCGCGCCTACTTCGATCTCCCCGGCATTATCTACTACCCCATCTGGTTGCTCTTCGCAGTACTTGCGGCAGTGGCCATCCTCGGGCTTCTACGCTGGCGCGACAGCGAGCCCACCTTCTGGGCGCTGAGCACAAGTGGTGCCATCATGGTCGGCATCTTCTTCCTTTCCTCCCTGGGTCAGCAGTACTACTCCATGTGGCTTATCCCCATGCTGTTTACGGTGATGCTTGCACGCTCGGTCTTCCACACATGGGGAGCATGGTTGGCCGCATTTTTATTCTTAGCGCCGCTCGAGTGGACGTCGACAAGCATGCCCACCGCCGCACACTGGATGAGCGTCTTCATCGCCACCATCGGGTGGGGACTGCTCATCGTGGTGACCGCCACCACCGTAGCCGGCTGGTGGTCCGCGGAGCGAGGCACTAGCCCAAAGCCTCAAGCTAGCGATAAACTCCCAGCATGACTGATTTCAAGCTCATTGCAGATACCGAATGGCGCAAGCGGTTAAGCCCCGAGGAGTACCACGTTCTGCGTGAGGCCGGAACGGAAGCACCGCACGTCGGCGAGTACACCAACACGACTACCGAAGGCGTGTACTCCTGCCGCGCCTGTGGTGCCGAGCTCTTCCGCTCCACGGAAAAGTTTGAGTCACACTGCGGCTGGCCGTCCTTCTTCTCCCCTTTGGCCGGTGACGCCATCATTGAGCGCGAAGACAATTCACTGGGCATGCGCCGCATCGAGGTACTGTGCGCTAACTGTGAATCCCACCTCGGCCACGTCTTCGAGGGTGAGGGCTACGATACGCCGACGGACCTGCGCTACTGCATCAATTCCATCTGCCTGGATCTAGAAGAAAAGCCGGTCGAGGACTAAACCCTCAACCGGCTTCCGGCGCTTTTCGCGGCAGCTACCGCGAATTATCGCGGTTCTTAAGGCAGGATCGCGATGAGCTCAGCCACGTCCTTCACGCGGCGGCCGGTGTGGAAAGGAATCTCCTCGCGCACGTGGTGACGAGCCTCGGTGTAGCGCATGAGGTACATCAGGTCCACGATGCGGTGCAGCTCCGGGGCCTCAAAGGCCAGGATCCACTCGTAGTCACCCAGCGCGAAGGCTGGCACGGTGTTGGCGCGTACGTCCGGATAATCACGTGCCTGCATGCCATGCTCCATGAGGATGCGGCGGCGTTTTTCCTCATCCATGGTGTACCAGTCATAAGAGCGCACGAAGGGGTAGACGGAAATCCACTCACCGGGCTCCTCGCCCATAATGAAGGACGGCAGGTGAGACTTGTTGAACTCTGCCGGGCGGTGCAAAGCATTTCCTACCCACGTCACCTCAGAAACCTGGCCCAGGACGGTCTCGCGGCGGAAGTCCGCGAAGGCCTTCTGGATGTCGGCGAATTCTTCAGCGTGCCACCAGATCATGAAGTCAGCGCTCTCCCGCATCCCGGAGAGATCATAGATACCGCGAACGGTAACCACGCCTGCTTCCTCCAATTCCGCGAAGAACTTCTGTGCCTGCGCCACGATCTCCTCGCGCTCGGTGCCCAGCGCACCGGGGATTACTTGAAAAACCGCGTGCTGCGAATAGCGCTGGACCTTATTGAGCTCGGCAAAGTTGACCTTCGACATGCCTTTCTCCTTCTTTCAACCGACAGAGTTTCGCATCCATCATAAGTTGGAGACGACCCCTCGCGCCACTAGCCTTTCGGCGCGCCTTCCACCGCCACGAGGGCGGAGCTTATACGTTGTTCCCCGTGAGCAATTCCGACGTTTCTTCGCGCAACCTCGCAGGGGCACCGACCAACCTGCACGATCGCGCCGCCGCCTCCCCCGCCGATTCGCGCCCTGCGGAGCCGAGCACCCCGGCCGCCTTCACGGCGGCCGTTGACTCCCTCCATGCCGCACAGCTGCGCCCAGAAATCACGTTGGGCACCATCCGCCCACCGCAGCGGCTAGCGCCGTTCAGCCACGCCATCGGCTTGGAAGTTGAGCGCAACGAGCACGGGGACAACATCCCCACTGACTCTGACGGCGATGCCTTCGGCCGCCTCATCCTGCTCCACGATCCCGGCGCTGAGGAGGCCTGGGAAGGCGCAATGCGCCTCGTGGCCTACATCCAAGCAGACTTGGACGATGCCGTCGCTGGGGATCCGCTGCTTCCCGACGTCGCCTGGGAGTGGCTTACCGAATCCCTCGACGTGCGCGAGGCGACCCATACAAACCTGGGCGGCACCGTCACGTCGACCGCCTCGGTTCGTTTCGGCGAGATCGGCGGCCCGCCGCGCGCCTACCAACTAGAAATGCGCGCCTCCTGGACCGCCGCCGGCTTAGATCTCGCCCCACACGTGGAAGCTTTTGCGCAGGTTCTTTCCCTCGTCGCGGGGCTGCCTCCAGAAGGCGTAGCGGAGCTCGGGCGCTAACATGACTGAACTGCGCCAGGTACCGGTTGACGGAACACCAAAGGTCCTGCTTTCTCCCCGTGAATTTCACGCCGCCGCCGACCGCCTGACAGCTGGAACTGGCCCCTTCGCCATCGACACCGAACGCGCGTCAGCTTACCGCTATGACGATCGCGCGTTCCTTGTACAAATTCGCCGAGAAGGTGCGGGCACTTTTTTGCTCGCCCCGGAACACCACAGGGCTGAGCTCCGCGCGGCCTTAGCACCGGCGCTCAACGGCCAAGAATGGGTCGTCCATGCGGCCCCCTCCGATCTTCCTTGCCTTGCCTGGCTGGGTTTGTACCCAGGCAGGCTCTTCGATACCGAGCTGGCCGCCCGCTTCGCCGGCTTTGCCCACCCCAACTTGGCAGCAATGGTGCTGGAGCTTTTCGACGTCCAATTGGAAAAAGGCTACGGCGATTCCGACTGGTCCGAAACCCCCATTCCCCGGTCGTGGCGCAATTATGCGGCGCTTGACGTGGAGTTACTCAATGAGCTCGCTGTGACTTTGCGCGATATCCTCGCGGAGGAGGAAAAGCTCGACTGGGCCTATGAGGAGTTTGAGAAGATAGTCGACGACCACGCGCGCATTACGGGCCCCGAGCCCCGCTCGTGGCGGGATCTCAAGGGCGTGTCCTCGCTTCGCTCCGGCGAACAGCTCGCCGTGGCTCGCGAACTGTGGCAGCGCCGCGAATCTATCGCGCGCACACAGGACGTGGCCCCCAACCGAGTACTACCGCACCGCGTGTTGGTGGACATTGCTCGCCGCGTGCCCCGCTCGCCACGCGAAATCAACCAAATCAAAGGTTTTCCCCGACGCCGCGGGGGTGCGACCTTGCGGTGGTTCGACGCGGTTGAAACCGCACTGGCCAGCCCGCGCCAGCAATGGCCGAAGGTGCTGCGCAGCCCGCGCCCGGTTCCTTCCAAATCAGTTTTTAGCCGGGAGTTCCCCGAACTGTGGCAGCTCTACACCGAAATCCGTAGTGACTTCGAGGACCTCGGCGATGAGCTCGGCATGAGCTACGAGCTCATTCTCAAACCCAGCCTGCTGCGCATGGCCGTGTGGGCGGCGTGTGGCCCAGAGGGTGGCGTCGCCGGGGAAATCACAGATGCTGCGGATATCCCCGATTTCCTACGCTCCCAGGGCGCGCGCGAGTGGCAAATCGAGCTTGCCTCCCCGCTTTTGCGCCACGGGCTAGAGCAGTAGCGCCCACTCGCCCGCGTTCTTAGCTGCGAGCAGCTACCCACTCGCTGACGGACTCCGCGATTCCCTCCGGAGTCAGCCCGAATTCCTCAAGAACCTCACCGCGGCTGGCGTGCTTGGGGAAACAGCCCGGCACGCCGAGTCGGTGCACAGGGGTATCCACATCGGCAGCATCGAGTGCTTCGGCCACCATGGAACCCACGCCGCCACGCAGGATCCCGTCCTCCACCGTGACCACGAGGTCATGATCCGCAGCCAGCGCGATAATGGATTGTGGGACCGGAACCGGCCAACGCGGATCAACGACGGTCACGTTGAAGCCTTCGGCTTCCAACCGCTCGGCGGCCCCCAAGGACCGAGCACTCATGGCGCCGATGGAGACGATCAGAACATCCGTTGCTTCGGCCGCTGATTCAGCAGCATCGGAATAACGCAGGATATCGACGCCATCATCGAGGCGCTCGAGCTCCTCACAATCATCCAGCAGGTTGCCCTTAGGGAAACGCACTACCGTCGGGCCATCCTCGATGGCGATTGCTTCGTTGAAGAGCTCCCTTAAGCGGGCACCATCGCGCGGTGCGGCGATGCGCATACCCGGGACGATGCTCATCAGCGCCATGTCCCAGACACCATTGTGCGAGGGACCATCGGATCCTGTGACACCGGCGCGATCGAGAACGATGGTGACGGGCAGCTTCAGCAACGCGATGTCCATGACCACTTGGTCCACTGCGCGGTTGAGGAAGGTTGAATACACCGCCACCACCGGGTGCATACCTGCCAGCGCCAGGCCTGACGCAGAGGCCATGGCATGTTGTTCTGCAATTCCGACATCGAAGAAGCGCTCTGGGAATTCCTCCTGGAATGGAGCTAATCCCGTTGGGCCTGCCATAGCGGCGGTTATCGCCACAATATCCTCGCGGGCATGACCGGCCTTGATGAGTTCCTCGGAGAAGGCCGCAGTCCATCCCGGTTGCTTCTGTCCTTTGGACACACCGGTGACTGGATCGATAGCCCCTGTGGAGTGCATCTGGTCCTTCGGCTCATTGACCGCTGGTGCGAAGCCGTGGCCCTTCTCCGTGACCGTATGCACGATGATGGGGCCGTCATAGTCGCGGGCGTAGCTCAGTGCCCGGACCACGGCGTCGATATCGTGTCCGTTAATCGGACCAATGTATTTGATGCCCAGTTCTGGGAACATCTCGGTGGGCAGGACGGTGGACTTCACGCCTTCCTTGACCGCATGCAAAGCGTCAAAGGTGCGCTCACCTACCCAGCCCATGGACTTCAGGCGCTTCTTGCCCAGCGCCATGAACTCGTCATAGCCATGCTGCGCGCGGATGCGCCCAAGGTTCTCTGAGAGTCCGCCGATGGTCGGTGAATAGGAGCGGCCATTGTCATTCACGATGATAACAACGTTGCGGTCTTTATCCGCAGAAATGTTGTTGAGCGCTTCCCAACACATGCCACCCGTCAGGGCGCCGTCACCGACAACCGCCACGGCATTGCGGTGCGATTCACCGCGAATCTTGAAGGCCTTGGACAGGCCGTCCACCGTAGACAGTGACGCCGAGGCGTGGGAGGATTCCGTCCAGTCGTGCTCAGACTCCCCGCGGTCCGTGTAGCCGGACAACCCGCCCTTCTGGCGCAGCGTATCGAATTGATCGGCACGGCCCGTGAGCATCTTATGCACATATGCCTGGTGGGAGGTGTCAAAGACGATGGGATCTCGCGGGGAATCGAAGACGCGGTGGATCGCCACAGTGAGCTCCACAACACCCAAATTAGGGCCAAGGTGACCGCCGGTAGCGGACACCTTCTCAATCAAGCGCTGGCGAATCTCCGCCGCGAGCTCACCCAGTTGCGTCTTGCTCAGGGCTTTGAGATCGCCTGGTGATTGAATGGAATCCAGAATGCCCATAGAGCTTGCCTTAAACCCCTTCATCGATCGTTTTCTTCTCTACCACCGTACCCGCTAACACACGTGACACGTCAATCATTGCCCCGGCAGCACTCGAAGCGAAAGCTATGCCACCTGTGCCGCGGGGACCAACAGCGCCAGGGTTTCAAAGTGGTGCGTTCCGGGAAAAGCATTCACCATTGCTAAGTGCAGTATGCGGTAGCCGCTCTCAGACCACGCGGCGATATCGCGGGCAAAGGTAGCGGGATCGCATCCGATGTGCAGAACGCGTTGCGGCGCTGCCTCAGCAATTGCGCCCACCACATCCCGGCCAGCACCGGTGCGCGGCGGATCCAAAACCACCGTCGTTGGCTTTGGCAATTGGCTCGCTACCTGCTCCACCTTGTCGGTGCGAAAGTGCACGTCATACGCTGCAAGACCCGGCTGTGCCGCCGCAGCCGCCGGCGAGTAATCGACAGAAAACACGGTGGTGTGTCCGCCCTGGGGCGCCGTGGCCTCAGCCAGAGCAGGAACGAAAAGCCCTACCCCTCCATAGAGATCCCAAGCCACTGCGTCGACCGCGGATTCATCTGCGGCACTGCTTTCTCCCGCCTCCACAGCAAGCCACTCGCGTGCGAGACTGGTGTACACGTCAGGCGCGCCCACGTGCGCCTGCCAAAAGGCGGTGGCCGGGAAACGGAACTCGTGACCGTCGGCACGCTGCACGACGTCCTCGGTCGGGGCCTCGATTACTTCCCGGATAGTCTCTATGCGCCGGCCGCGCGGTGCTTTCCGTGTCTCGACGACGTGGCGGTTGCCATCGCTGTCCATGACCGCAATAACCTCCGCGCCAGGGCTAAAGGTGCGAGCACCAGGCCCCACCAGACCTGCGACGAGGCCCGGCACCAGCTGGCTGCACGCCACGTCTGTAATCAGCTCAGTGGAGCCGCGCTTGCGCACACCGGCACGGCCTTGCTTGTCGACGCCCAGCCGTACCCTCGTGCGCCACCCGCGCTGCGGTGCGACATCGATAGCCTCAATCTCGGGCACATCCTCAAGCCGGGCCACCCTATGTAGTTGATCGCGCAAGACGGCGGCCTTGATTCCTGGTTCCGCCGCAGGATCTAGCTCGGCGAAATCGCAGCAACCTGCACCGCGCTGTGCTGCGGGACACGAAGACTCGACGCGGTACTCACCTGGCTGGAGGACGGATATTATCTCAGCTTCCACGAAGGACTTCTTCGCCTTGGTAACCGTCGCCCTCACCTGGTCGCCCGGGAAAGCACTGGGGACGAAACACACGCGCCCGTCGGGCGCCTGACCGATTCCGACACCGCCGTGTCCCATGCGTTCGATGGTGGTATCGAAGGACGCCCCTTTGACAACGCTTGAATCAGCAGCGTTGTAAGCACTCTCAGTCATGGATCCTCTCCTTGGTGTCTTCGGAGCTGTGTGCTCCTTCTACGCCCTCTGATTCCTCCACCGCGGCGTTGGCACGGCGAACCATCCAGACGGTCAAGATGGTGACGATGCCGGTTAGCGGCCACCCCATGAGGATGCGAACGATGCCGAGGGTGGTGGTGGCATCGGCGTCGTAAAGCGCGCGCTGCACCACGAAACGGGCAATGAAGACCGCGGCCCAACCCGCCGTTGCCAAGGCATAGGCTCGCCGTGCCTTCGGCACGATTCGCCACCCCATGCCATCGCCGTTGAGGCCTTTCCACACCACGCCGACAAGCGGCCAGCGCACGATGATGGAGACAACCGCCACGATAAACAGCACGAGCGACATCCAAATTCCATAAAGGAAGTAACCCTTGGCGTCTCCTGTAAACCACGCGATACCAGCGCAGATGGCGACACCGAGCAACCCGGAAAATGCTGGCTGCAGAGTTTCTTTGCGCGCCAAACGCCACAGGCTGATGGCCAGCGCCACACCGAGCGCTGCGGCCAATGCAGGCCCCAGGCCCCACATGTTGTTAACCGGAATGAGAACCAGCACGGGCAGGGTCGCAGACACCAGACCGGTCAGGCCTCCCATTTGTTCGAGCAGCGACGGTTCTGCCTCAGGCGCTGGAGTCGCTGCTGCAGTCTGTTGTGGTGTCTCAGTATTCGTGGAGTCCATGGAGGCCTCAGAGGCGGGCGTCGTGCCGTGTTCGGTGGTATCGCGCCCTTCGGGCGTAGGGGTGGTCACGAGTTTCAACAATCCTTTTCGGTAGTAGCCGGGAGGGTCACGGCCAATGGCCTAGGGCGCGCTACTTGTTCTCGTGGTCGTCGAGATTGCGCAATTGTTCGCGAGCCTCGGCCTCCGCGCCGCTTTCGGCGCCCGCAGCATTATCCGCTGGCGCGGAGTTTTGAGCGCTGGATGGTTGCGCTGCCTGTTGCTGGCGCTCCTGAAGCGCCTGCTGGACTTGCTCAGCGAGCTGCTGCGGCAGCATCACGGGAAGTGAACTTCCGGCAAGAATTGGCTGCTCGCCGCGATAGATAAAGGTGCGCGCGACGACTTCGCGTCCCAGCTGCGCTAGCTCCTCTTCCTTGCCCGCAGGAGCGGCCAAGGTCAAACGGTACATCCACCGCGGCCCTTCCACACCAATGATTCGGATTCCGCCCTTATCACTGGTGCCGACGATTTCAGAACCCCAAGGACCATCCTCCGGATGCGCTGTAAACCCATCTGCTTCCAAACCCTTGACGATGTCCTTGGCAGATTCCGCCCACTGCCCCGGCGTGCGCGGCGCGGCAAAGGCCACAGGCGTCATGCGTCCGTGCGGCGTAAGAATGTGGAGCATACGAGGGCCGTCTGGGCCCATTTCTACCTGCACCTGCGAGCCCTTCGGCAGCGGGATGCGCATCGAGCCCAGGTCCAAAAGGCCGACGGAGAAGTCCTCGAAGTTGAACTCGGCGATATCCACGTTGTCGCCGTCGTAGGGGCCCATCTCACCGTTGATGGCGTCGTGCGCCACGGCTTTTACCCCGGCAACACCTTCGACGTCATCCTGATCCTCGCGGACCAGCCCTGCACTGGCTTGTACAGGCCCCTCAGCGGTCGAACTTTCTCCGGCCTCCGTTGCCAAGCTCTCCGCCGACGCTGGTTCGGCCGTTGCTTCTTTTACTTCTTTGTCCGCGGCATCAGTGCGGACGGTGGTGTTCTTGTCCTGGCTTTCGTCCTTGCCAGCATCCTTCTTCTTTTTGCCAAAGGGCCACATCGCCATGGTTTTGTGCCTTCCTCATTCTGTGTCTTGTGCCGGATAACTTGTGTTTGTCGGATGTGGGGTTGCTCGGTATGGCCCGCGCACGCGCAGGCTTTGCCACGAGCAACTGATTCAGTTGACGCCAGTGGATCCGTACCCGCCATCGCCGCGAGCGGTGTCATCGAGTTCCTCGACTTCGCGGAAGCCCACGAGCTCCACTCGTTGGACAACAAGCTGGGCAATTCGCATCCCACGCTCGACCTCAAAGGTCTTATCGGGATCGTGATTAATAAGGCACACCTTAATCTCACCGCGATACTCCGCATCGATGGTGCCCGGCGTGTTGACCACGGAAATCCCGTGCTTGGCCGCCAAGCCCGAACGCGGGTGGACCAAACCTACCGTGCCCATTGGCAAGGCAAGAGCAATGCCAGTACCGACGAGCGCGCGCTCTCCGGGGCGCAGAGTAGCGTCATGCGCGGCGTAGAGATCCGCGCCAGCATCGCCACGATGGGCTCGCTGCGGCAGCGGAAGCTCCTTATCAAGGCGCTTGATCTGAATGTCTCCGAATGGACTTACCGGATCTACAAGGGGGTGTTGCTCATTCACGCGGCCCAGCCTACCTTGTCCCCACCATCCCCTACCCCGAGGGATGGAGCTTTGTGCCGCGTCTACCGCGGTTACCCGGCACCTTTGGTTGCGTTGGGTTCTGCCCTTCCCCGACGACTAGACTCAGAGGCCATGACTTCGAATTCATCGCCTGTTTCCCCCACAGCGTCTGCTGAATCGCCCGTCATCCTCTATCGCGAGCGCCAATGGGTGCCGTGGTACTGGTGGTTTATGGCTGCGTTCGTCGTGGCGATTTCCACGGCCACGGTCAGTCTCAACCGCGGCATCATGTGGGTCATTATTCCCGCCATTCTGCTTAGTGCCATCGCCGTGTGGGTGCTAGTGACGTGGTCCAACACAGTAGTTCAAGTGGAGCAGGATGCCGATGGCACCCGGTGGCTCACCGTGAAGGACGCACAGCTGCCTAGCGATGTTGTCTCCCGCAGTACCGCGGTGCCGGCCACCGCGCGGCGCAATGCGCTGGGACCACAGCTCGATCCGGCTGCTTTCCTTGTCACGCATGGCTGGGTTCCTGAGCACGTCATGCTCGTCCTCGACGACCCAGAGGATCCCACCCCCTATTGGCTCATCGGCTCCACCAACCCCGAAAAGCTCCTCGCGGCTTTCCTTCCAGAACAGGCGGCAGCCGCCCAAGGCTAAGAGTCACGCACAGGATGAACTGCTGCGCTAGGCGCAGTCCATGCAGACTGGCTGCCCATCCTCTTCGTGGTCGAGGCGCTTATTGGATTGCACCAGGTAGCACACAGAACAGGTGAATTCGTTTTCTTTACGCGGCACAACGGTGACATTGAGCTCCTCACCGGTCAGGTCCACTGACGGCGGCTCAAAAGCCTCGACGATTTCACCATCGTCATCCATGCCGTTGTTATCGTTTTCAGCCGCCTTCAGGCCCTCGAGGGAATCGGTCTCAAGGTCGTCTTCTGCGCGGCGACGCGGTGCGTCGTAATCGGTGGCCATAATGCTTGCCCCTGTGAGTCAGATTGATTGGTACGTCTATTTATCGACGGCATCCTAAACCACGCAAGCCCCCGTGTCACACTCGCCCCGCGATGGGGGCACCAACCGCCCCACCCCTCTACCCCCTACCCTGCGAATTTTAATAGGATGAGCTGGGCATTCACCGTTCTTGGAGTGCTGGATATTTTTCTGAGTATCACTCCTCACACCCACCCACAATGCGGTCACTAATACGGGAGCGGCTGCAGTCACTAATACGGGAACGGCACAGTGCCGACTCCGCCAGCGATACGAAACTCACACTGTTGCCACATCAACGCCGCGCTCAACATAGACTGTCAGTATGACCGCGCAAGAAGCACAGCACCAGGACACGACATTGAGCCTTGAGCACCAGGGCCATTCCTTTGGCATTGATGTTGGGGGCTCCGGCATCAAGGGCGCCGAGGTAGACCTCGCGACAGGCGAGTTCGTCGGTGACCGTCTGAAGATCGCTACTCCCCAGCCCGCTACGCCGGAAGCCGTAGCAAAAGTAATTGCCCAAATCGTCGCCGAAAAAGGCTGGGACGGCCCCGTCGGAATCACGATGCCTGCTGTGGTGAAAGGCCAAGTGATTCGCAGCGCGGCGAATATTGATAAGTCTTGGATTGGCGTGGATGCGCAGGATTTGTTGAGCCAGTACCTCGACGCGCCCTTCACCGTGCTTAACGACGCCGACGCGGCCGGCCTCGCCGAAGTGGCCTACGGTGATGACATTGCACGTTCGGGCCCCGTCATCTTCCTCACCCTGGGCACGGGCATCGGCTCCGCATTCCTTCTGGACGGCCAGCTCTTCCCCAATACGGAGATTGGCCACCTTATCGTTGGTGAGAAGGAAGCAGAGCACCAGGCGTCATCCGCGGTCAAGGAACGTGAAGGTCTCAAGTCCAAGCAGTGGGCAAAGCGCGTCAACCGCGTACTCCACGAGTATGAGGCGCTGTTTAACCCTTCAGCCTTTGTGATCGGTGGCGGAATCTCCCGCAAGTTCGACAAGTGGGGCGAGCACCTCAAAATTGAAACACCGGTCGTTGCTGCTCAGCTCCGCAATCGCGCGGGCATCGTGGGCGCGGCAATGGCGGCGAAGGAAGGAATTCGCCCCTAATCTATATCGTCCCAGCGTTCCCTAGTTGACCCCAGTCACCGCCTGTTGACAAAAATGATCTATACTGGGCTGTCGATTATCGAATATCCAGCGGCGCGCCTCCCTCGCTCATCTCGGAGGCGGGCTAGCATCGGGGACTAGTCGCGACAAACTTGCGCGTCCCCATATTTTCCACTCAGAGAGCAAGTCGAAAGGGCGTACGTGGCAGCCACTGATTCTTCAGACCAGGTACTCGGCGAGGACAAGAGCGCCTCCGAGGCATCTGCACCTGCACAGAAGACCGCCAAGAAGACGGCAAAAAAGACCGCTAAGAAGACGGCCAAGAAAACCGCGAAAAAGACTGCGAAGAAGACCGCCAAGAAAACGGCTAAGAAGACGGCCAAGAAGGCAACAAAGAAAACTACTCGCAAGTCCGCCCAGAAGGCCGCGAAAAAGACGGCCAAGAAGACGGTGCGCAAGTCGGCGGCAAAGAAAGCAACCTCGCCGGAAAGCGCCGAGTCTTCGGAGGACCTCGCAGAGGATCAGACCGATGAGTTGGACGCCGAGACGTCCGATGACGCCGACATCGACTTCGATCCGGACAACGCGGAGATGGACGAGGACGACGAGTTCGGTGACGATGATGACGATTTGGAGGATGAGGACTCCGAGGACGAGGAGGAGGATGGCTCCTCCGTCTGGGATGAGGATGAATCCGCTGCCCTGCGTCAGGCCCGTAAAGACGCGGAGCTGACTGCTTCGGCCGACTCTGTCCGCGCCTACCTCAAGCAGATCGGTAAAGTCGCCCTGCTCAATGCCGAGCAGGAGGTCTCCCTGGCCAAGCGCATCGAGGCAGGCCTCTACGCTCAATACCGCATGGACGAGATGGAGAAGGCTCGCGCCGAAGGCGACAAGGCCGCCAAGCTCTCCCCCATGGAGAAGCGTGACATGCGCGCCATCGCTCGTGACGGCCGCAAGGCGAAGAACCACCTCCTCGAGGCAAACCTGCGCCTCGTGGTGTCCTTGGCTAAGCGCTACACGGGCCGCGGCATGGCCTTCCTAGATCTCATCCAAGAAGGCAACCTGGGTCTGATCCGCGCCGTTGAGAAGTTCGACTACACCAAGGGCTATAAGTTCTCCACTTATGCGACCTGGTGGATCCGCCAGGCCATTACTCGTGCCATGGCGGATCAGGCTCGTACCATCCGCATTCCGGTGCACATGGTGGAAGTCATCAACAAGTTGGGCCGCATTCAGCGCGAGCTGCTGCAGGACTTGGGCCGCGAGCCCACCCCGCTGGAGCTGGCGAAGGAAATGGATATCACCGAAGAGAAGGTGCTGGAGATCCAGCAGTATGCTCGTGAACCCATTTCCCTGGACCAAACCATCGGTGATGAGGGCGACTCCCAGCTCGGTGACTTCATTGAGGATTCCGAAGCGGTCATTGCTGTCGACGCTGTGTCCTTCACCTTGCTGCAGGATCAGCTCCAGGACGTGCTCACGACGCTCTCCGAGCGAGAGGCCGGCGTGGTTCGTCTGCGCTTCGGCCTGACCGATGGCATGCCGCGCACTTTAGACGAAATCGGCCAAGTCTACGGCGTTACCCGCGAGCGTATTCGCCAGATCGAGTCCAAGACGATGTCCAAGCTGCGCCACCCATCACGCTCTCAGGTGTTGCGCGACTACCTGGACTAGGGAGAGCAGAAAGATTTCAGCGGCGAGGAGGCCTAACCTTCCTCGCCGCTTCTTCTGTGCTCTGCGCGCTCTATGCGCATTGGATGGCTAATAATTAGGCCCCACGACAAAAATCAGTGCCATGGAAACGAAAGGAGCAATGTAGCTCCAGCCCACGCCAATGAGCATTCCCCACACCGCCATACCGGTCCCCCTGTGCTCAGGGCGTCGCCCCGATCCGAGAATGAGCGCAGCAACGCCAAGGCCTGCTGCGCACCACCCAGTGATCATGGTAAGCATCGACAGCATGAAGCCAACGGGGCTGATGAGGAGTGTCAGCGCGATGTCGATAAGTGGCGGAAGGATAGCCAAGCCCAGTGCCCATGGGGCGAGCGGGTTTTGAGTGGATGGCCTTTCATAAGGCACCGGCGTATAGGAACCCGCATAGGAATTCGGATAAGCCTGCGGGTACGGAGCCTGGTACGGATCCGCTGCGTAGTAGTTAGGTTCCACATAGTCGGGCTGGGTCATGACTTCCCACTTTCGCGAAGACTCGGCTAGGTCACTGCCCGATAGCTTATGCGAAGGCAGCGGGCGCGGTCCCCGCGTACGGGGGTCATTGCCCGCTGCTCATCGATTTCCTTGGCGCCTTAACCGTCGAGCCCCAGCTCAATGCCCGTAGCAATCCGGTCAATGACCTCTTTATCAGCAGTGTCACCGCTGATAGTCACTGAAGCACCCTGACAAGCACCAAGAGACATCAGCATCATTGCAGAGTCTGCTTCCACCTCTTCGCCATCAAAGGAAAGGACAATGACACCGTCTGCCTCTGCGGCCATCTCCGCGACCTTGGAGGCTGGACGGGCGTGAAGTCCCGCCTCATCAGCCACAGTCACTGTCAGCGAGTACCTATCTGGGTTGGTTTCGGGCTCCTCTTGATCCACCGGATCAGCGGCGGCAGACTTCTTCAGCACGAAGACCTCGATGGCCCGTTCCGCAGCTCTGGCGACGGCCGCAAGGTCATCGCCTTGTTGGGCGGCGGTGGCGGCGGCAACGGCAGCCTCGACTAGTGGGGCGTCCACAAACCGGACTTGTTCTTCATCAAGGAACTCAAGAACAGACTCAACGGTCATCGTGGCCGAGCCCAAGTCCGTGAGGACGACAACGCCGAGACCTTGGCCGAGGGCATGGCTGATGGCGCCTTCGATGTAGTCGTAGGAAGTTCCGATTCCGCCGTCTTCCAAGCCGCCGGCGGGAAGGATGGTCACATCAGCGGCCATTTGACCGGCAAGCTCTGCTAGGCCTTCAGCGAGCTTGGCCGAATGCGATACAAGGACAAGCCCAACGCGCGGTTGTGTCATGTTCTATGCCTCCTTCGTTGAAGTCTCGGCAGCATCGGCAGCCGCGGCCAGGAACAGAGCCGAGGACGTAGCACCCGGATCCTTGTGCCCAGCAGAGCGCTCCCCAAGATAGGAAGCGCGGCCCTTCGTTGCCACCATCGGAATGGTATCCTCCGCGCCGGTTGCTGCGGCGTCAGCAGCCGCCCGCACAACCTCAGCGGGACTCAGCGCGGCATCCGCCGCTTCACGGGCAGCTCGTGCGGCCGGCGCCCAGGCGTCGACCATCGTCTTCTCCCCTTCCGCGGCCTTGCCGCGCGCAGTAATCCCCTCGAGTGCAGCCTCGATTAGACTGGCCACCGTGGGCGCATCAATCGCCCCGGAACCGGCAGCCTTAGACGCACGCAAGAAAGCGGTCCCTAGCAACGGCCCGGAGGCGCCGCCAACGGTGGACATGAGTGTCTTTGCCGTCAGTTTCAGAACATCAGCGACGGTAGAATCCTCTGGGGAGATTTCCGCGCCCATCTTCTCCACGACGGCGCGGAAGCCGCGATCGACGTTTTCACCGTGGTCGCTGTCTCCAATGGCGCGGTCAAGCTCGATGAGCTCCTCGCGGTGTTCATGCGCAGCTGCAGCACAATTATTCATCCACGCTAATGCCCAGTCGGTTGAAAGAGTTACATCATTTGTCATAGTTACACTCCTTGGCGTAGTGCGGCGGTGTGGCAGGGGGCGTCGAAAAGCGCAAGGTCTTCGTCGTCGGCGCGCATGACGCTCACGGAGCACCCGGCCATATCCAGACTCGTAACGAAGTTGCCCACAAGGGAGCGTTCAATGCTCACTCCCGCCTCCTTTAAGCGCTGAGCTACCCGGCGGTAAACCACGTACAGCTCAGAGGCCGGGGTGGCTCCCATGCCGTTGACAACGACGATGGTGCGCTCGCCTTCGCTCAGCTTAAGGTCTGCCAGGACGGGATCAAGCAAGTGGTCCGTTACGTCGTCGGCCGAAACCAGCGGAATCTCCTTGCGGCCCGGCTCGCCGTGGATGCCCACGCCCAACTCAACCTCGTCTTCCCCGAGGTCAAAGGAAGGCTTGCCCACATGGGGCACGGTGCAGGCGGAAAGCGCCGCGCCCATAGTCGCGGTGTTTTCTACCACCTTTTTCGCCACAGCGGTCACTGCAGCGAGGTCATCGCCGCGCTCGGCCGCGGCACCGGCTAGCTTCTCCACCAAGAGGGTTCCGGCGACGCCGCGGCGACCGGCGGTAAACGTAGAATCCTCCACCGCGACATCGTCGTCGACGATGACCTGGCTAACTTCAATATCATCGAATTCAGCCAGCTCTGCCGCAGTATCGAAGTTGAGGACATCGCCGGTGTAGTTCTTCACGATGTAGAGCACTCCCGCCCCAGCATTAGCTGCCTCGGTGGCTGCTTGGATGGCGTCTGGAGTCGGAGATGTAAACATAGCGCCGGGCACGGCCGCGTCCAACATTCCATGGCCGACGAAACCGGCATGCAGCGGCTCGTGCCCAGAGCCACCGCCGGAGACAATAGCCACCTTGCCGTGTTCTTTCTTCTGTTTGCGGGAAACAAACAGCGGGTTCGTGTTGCGAGTGACAATATCACCGTGGGCTAACGCGAAGCCCTCTACTGATTCGGCTACTACGTTGTCCGGTGAGTTGATGAGCTTTTTCATCATCTTTCTCCTTAGGTTTTCCTTGGCCTAGAGCACTCTTCTCACAATGCTGCCGAGCCTACCCTTCGCCACCGGATACTGTGCCGGATTCTACTGCGTCCGCACAGCTACCACTTGCGTAGATAATCGATGCGCTCTTGCAACTGCTCAGCGTTACACAGCGCGGTAGGAGGTCCGCCGCAGGCCTTGCGCGCTTCGGTGTGGATGGCTCCGTGCGGGCGGCCGGTGCGCTGAGCGGTGATGGAGACCACCGTGTTGAGCTCCTTGCGCAGCGCGGAAATCTCATCCACCACGCCTGACTGGGATCCGGTGCTGCTTGCCGACGCCTCCGCCCCACGCTTGGGCGCATGCGGGGTGCCGTAGAGCTTGCGACGTTGTTCCTCCGCCGCCTCAGCAGCCCGGCGCGCCTTCTCCTCTGCCTCACGGCGATCCATCTCATCGGACTGTTTCTTGCGCAGGAGGTCCTTGACCTGGTCTGCGTCGAGAAGCCCGGGAATTCCGAGGAAGTCTTCTTCTTCGTCGGTGATATTGCCCGTGGTGAACTGCGAGCCGTTGTAGAGCAGGCCGGAGAATTCTGCTTCCGCGCCGAGGGACTCATAGGAAGGTTCGAGCATGTCCGGTTCGGACTTCTTCTTATTGGCGTCCTCGAGCAGCTCATCATCCCAGCCCTCCTTGTCGGGGTTCTTCTCCCCTCCGAGGACGTGGTCGCGCTGCTTCTCCATGTTCTCCGCCAGCCCCAGCAGGACCGGGACAGAAGGCAAGAATACCGAGGCGGTCTCTCCCGGCATGCGGGAGCGCACGAAGCGGCCGATGGCCTGAGCAAAAAAGAGCGGGGTCGAGGCAGACGTGGCATAGACACCCACTGCGAGGCGCGGAACGTCGACACCCTCGGACACCATGCGTACGGCCACCATCCACTCGTCGGTGGATTCGGAGAACTCTGCGATACGCGCGGAGGAACCCGGGTCATCGGAGAGGATGACGGATACCGGGGTGTTTGAAATCTGCTTGAGGATCTTCGCGTAGGCGCGCGCCGTCGTCGTATCGGTAGCGAGTACGAGGCCACCGGCATCCGGCATGTTGCGGCGCATCTGCATCAGACGCGTGTGGGCAGCTTGAAGGACCGTGGGGATCCACTCGCCCTTCGGGTCCAGAGCAGTGCGCCACGCGCGGGCGGTCTGCTCCGGATTGAGGATATCGCCCAAGCGGGCCGCATGCTCCTCGCCGGCACTATCGCGCCAGCGGGACTCGCCGGAGTAACTGAGGAAGACCACGGGGCGCACGACGCCGTCGGCAAGCGCATCGCCATAGCCGTACGTGTGATCGGAGCGGGAGACCAAGTGCCCTTCCCCGTCCTCCTCGTAGCGCACGAAAGGAATCTGGGAATCATCCGAGCGGAAAGGCGTACCGGTCAGGGCGAGGCGGTGCTCCACGTCGTCATAGGCCTCGCGCACGCCGTCACCCCAGCTCTTGGCGTCGCCGGCGTGGTGGATCTCATCGAGAATCACCAAGGTGCGCCGGGCTGAGGCCACCGCGCGGTGCTTAAAGGGGTGCATGCCTACCTGGGCGTAAGTCACCACCACGCCATCCATGGCGGGGTTGACTCCAGAAGAGTTCGTGAACTTCGGATCCAGCGCGAGCCCCACGCGGGAGGCAGATTCAGACCACTGCACTTTGAGGTGCTCGGTGGGCACCACCACGATCACGCGCTCTACGGTACGGTCCGCCATGAGCTCAGTGGCCACGCGCAGGGCGAAGGTGGTCTTACCTGCGCCTGGCGTTGCCACCGCCATGAAATCCTTCGGCTTGGTGGCCAGGAATTTATCCAAGGCCGCGCGTTGCCACACACGCAGCGAACCATTATTGGCAAATCTTTGTGCTGGAGTCTGTGTAGACACGGTCAGTGACTATCCCCCTCTAGTTATCCCAACATCCCGCTCTTGTGAAAGTCTTCGTTTTACGTCGACGCAATACTAAGCGTCGACGGCACGCTTAGCGGCGGCGCAGGCTCTTATATACGCGCTCGCAGTCCGGGCACACGGGCGAACCGGGCTTGGCTTGCTTGGTGACGGGGAAGGTCTCACCACAGAGGGCAACGACGTACTTACCGTTGACCGCGGAATCGAGGATCTGGTTCTTCTTTACATAGTGGAAAAACTTCGGGGTGTCGTCGTTGGTCGACGTATCCTCGCGGACATCAGGGCGTTCAATAGTCTTAGTCGTCGTACTCACGCCCACTATCATGCCGCATCGGTATCGAAGTTGGCGAGTCCTACCGCTACGCTGGTGGGCATGACCCCTTCGAACTCGCGCGATAACGTCCGCCATACCCCACGATCGGGGCGGCGGCGTGGGCGTCGATTCGGGCGTGAGGCTTACCTCATTACAACCGCCAAACTCGCTCCCGGCCAGGACCGGCATCGCCGCGAAGTTATCTACTCAATTTTGCAGTTTCTGCGCATCCCTTCGCTGCTTCTAGCTGGTGTCATGGTGTATGCCTGGCATTGGTGGATTGCCGCCGCCATCGTCGTGGGCGTCACCTTCCCGCTTCCCTGGATAGCCGTGGTCATCGGCAACGGGCGGGGGCAGAAGAAGGATAAACGTGACAAAGCTGTGTATAAGCCCGCCCTTGCCCGACAGATGGCGCAGGCACGGCGCGAACAAATCACCAGCGGTGCTCACGGCGAACTTCCCGGCGCGCCCACATCGGAGGATTCCCCCTCAGACACGAACGCGGAGAGTTCAACGACCAACACAATTGAGCACGAAGATTAAGAAGTCACCGTTTCCTTCCCCAACTATCAAAGGATATTTTTTGTGAGCACCCAACAGCCCTCCCCTTTCGGCCCGGCGATGAACCCGGACAACCCCATCGCAGACGTTGCGGAAGAACTAGCCCACGTCTTTGCTGAGGCAGGGTTGAGCGCGGACGGTATCGCGGGACACCTGGGGCCGGAGTACACCGAAGCGCTACATCGCGGCGAGCCAGCCGCCGTGGCACTGGGAGCCAACGGTGATTCCCGCCTGGACCACCTCATCCGGATCTTCCTGCTGCACGAACACGTACCGGCCACGCTGCTTTCCGACGTCCTCGGCGCACGCCTAGCCACCCGGCTGCTCGACTGCAGCGCAGTGCTTACCGACGAGCACGGAACCGCCTACGTGGCTTATGACATTCGGCCACACGTCATCGTGGGTAAGAACCGCATCGTGTTTTCCGATGTTGATGCTTCCCTAGTGGATCACGTGCCCGGCCCCGAGCACGTGTTGGGGGTAGGCTCTGCCAGTCTCTCCCTCTTGCACTCGACCCCGACCACACCCGTGTCCTCAGTACTAGACCTGGGCACGGGTTCTGGCGTACAAATCCTTGGGCAACTGGAGTCTGCTGAAAGAATTGTTGCGACAGACGTTCACGAGCGAGCCCTCCACCTTGCCCGCGCTACCGTCGCTGCTGCAGGCGCAGAAAACCGTGTTGAGCTTCGCCAGGGTTCTTGGTTCGAGCCCGTGCAGCACGAGAGCTTCGACCGAATCGTTGCTAACCCTCCGTTCGTGGTGGGCTTGCCCGAGGTGGGCCACGTGTACCGGGATTCCGGCCTCAATCTGGATGGAGCAAGTGAGCTTGTCATATCGCAAGCTGTGGAGCACCTCAATCCTGGGGGCACCGCACACATTCTCGCTGCGTGGGTACACCAAGGCGACAAGTCTTGGCAGCAGCGGGTTGCCTCGTGGCTGCCGGATACCGGCGTGGCCGCGTGGATCATTCAGCGCGATGTGGCGGACCCTGCGCTCTATGTTTCCACGTGGTTGAGCGATGAATCCGTGGATGTTCGCAGTGCCGAAGGCCAGGAGCGTTCACGCCGTTGGCTGGAGCATTTCCGCGATCATGATGTCACCGGCATCGGGTTTGGCTTCGTGGCTATCCAGCGCATTGCAGACGACGAGCCCTCCGATATTTTGGCGGAGACCATGGCGCAGCCAGTCATCGATCCGCTCGGGCCCGAAGTGGAGGAATACTTCGCTCGCATTGAATGGCTACGCAACCTGGTGCCGGGTGAGCTGGAAACAAAGCATGTGCAGCTGCGCCCAGGCGTCGCCCGCGAAGACGTTTCACTGCCCGACACGGAGCTTGGCATGGGCTTTGAGCGCGCAGCACTACGGCTCAGCCGCACGGACGGTCCGCGCTGGCAGCATGACGTCGACGAGCACCTCGCGGCGATCGTCGCCGGGCTCAATCCCCACGGGCTGAGTATTGGGGAGACCATCGAGCTCTATGCCGCCGCACAGGGCTTTGAGGAAACCGAGTTGGTCAGCGCCGCGCTTCCAGCCATTGTGGATCTCATCCGCCATGGGCTACTCATCCCTACGGAATTGTTGGCATTTAGCAACACTGAGTAGCCCTCCTTCCCTCAAGCCCCTCGCGTTTGTCATCTGAGAAAGAACTCCTCCCCAGAAAGGTCGTGTACTCCCTCCCATGCGTGCTGTCTTAACCCGCGTTTCCGAAGCTACCGTCACCGTAGACAACGACGTTGTCGGCTCTATTTCCTGCCCGGATACCGGCGGCGTCTTAGCGCTCGTCGGTGTTTCCCGTGAGGACGTCGCGGCAGGTTCTGATTCCGGCACTGCCGAGGGACCAACCTTGGAGGAGCGGATGGACACGATGGCGCGCAAAATCGCTGAGCTGCGCATCCTAGAAGGCGAAACCAGCGTGGCCGACAGCGGTGCTCCTGTTCTGGTGGTAAGTCAGTTCACCCTCTACGGGCGAACGGCTAAAGGCAGGCGCCCATCGTGGTCAGATGCCGCACCGGGTGAAGCCGCGCAGCCGGTTATCCAGGGAGTTGTCGCTCGCCTTCGCGAGCGCGGAATCACTGTGGAGGAAGGCCGCTTTGGAGCGATGATGCGCGTGTCCTCCATCAATGAAGGACCGTTTACCGTGCTCGTTGAGGTCTAGCTTCGGCGCGCCTCCCCCAAAATGGCCTAAAACCTCTCGCACTTCCCGGGTGATTAAACATTTTTGGGGCCGTGGGAACTATCTGACGCGAAGGCCCGTTGTAGGGGATGAACCAAGCCGCAACTTAGGAGGCATGAGATGGCCACATCATCCGCTGCTAGCGTCCAAGACGAGGACGGACAGGAAGTTGACCGCGGCTCACGCCGTAACCAGACCAATGACAATCCCTCCGCGGACTTGGTCCGCGTTTACCTCAATGGAATCGGCAAGACTGCGCTGCTGAGCGCCGAGGACGAGGTTGAATTGGCGCAGACTATTGAGGTTGGCCTCTACGCCGAGTACAAGCTTGCCAATGCTGAGAAGCTAACTCGCGCGGAGAAGCGTGACCTGAAGATCTTGGCCCGCGAAGGTAAGAAGGCACGCTCCCACCTCTTGGAAGCAAACCTGCGCCTCGTGGTCTCCCTGGCTAAGCGCTATACCGGCCGCGGCATGCCGCTACTGGATCTCATCCAGGAGGGTAACTTGGGCCTGATTCGCGCTATGGAGAAGTTTGACTACGCCAAGGGCTTCAAGTTCTCCACATACGCAACCTGGTGGATCCGCCAGGCCATTACCCGCGGCATGGCTGACCAGTCCCGGACAATTCGCCTCCCTGTACACCTAGTTGAGCAAGTTAATAAGCTTTCGCGCATCAAGCGCGAGATGTACCAATCCCTAGGCCGCGAGGCTACGAACGAGGAGCTCGCAGAGGAATCGGGAATCGAAGAGTCCAAGATCGAAATGCTGCTGCGCCAGTCCCGCGATCCTGTCTCCTTGGATATGCCGGTGGGCACCGATGAAGAGGCTCCACTGGGAGACTTCATCGAGGATGCCGAAGCAACGGACGCCGAAACCGCCGTGGTTGCTTCCATGCGCCACTCCGATATCCGCTCCGTCATTGGTTCTTTGGAGGAGCGCGAGCAGGACGTCATCCGCTTGCGCTATGGCTTGGACGACGGGGTTCCGCGCACCCTCGACCAGATTGGCCGCAAATTCGGTCTCTCCCGCGAACGCGTTCGCCAAATTGAACGTGAGGTCATGGCCAAGCTGCGCGAAGGAAACCGCGCCGATCGCCTCCGCGAATACGCACTCTAAATCTCTTATTCGAATCCTGGCATGAGCCATCGAGCCAGCTACCTGCTAGCCCAGCTGAAACAGCATTGTGGGCTTTGGTGGTCAGTGCTCGGTGGCTTTCGTCGTTCCACAAGGTCCCGCGAGGTTGCCGTGCCCCGTCGAACCCCCGCCGGAGGCACAGCGCTGCGCGCTCAATACTTTCGACGAATGCGCTATTGTTTAAGATATTCTTTTAATACATCCTTATTACCGCGTCTAAACCTATGTGGCTACGCACCGCCCACAACGCAGAAAGGTAAGCCCACGTGAGGGACCTAGTTGACACCACGGAAATGTATCTGCGCACCATCTACGAGCTCGAAGAGGAAGGCATCACTCCCCTCCGCGCGCGGATCGCAGAGCGTTTAGAGCAGTCTGGGCCGACCGTATCCCAGACCGTGGCTCGTATGGAGCGCGATGGCCTGCTCCACGTGCGCACTGATCGCAGCCTCGACCTCACCCAACAGGGCCGCGAATTGGCAACCAACGTCATGCGCAAGCACCGCCTAGCTGAACGCTTGCTCACAGACGTCCTTGGACTGGACATCGACAAGGTCCACGACGAGGCCTGCCGGTGGGAACACGTCATGAGTGAAGAGGTAGAAAAGCGCGTCGTCGCGGTATTGGAGGATTCCTCGCGCTCACCATTCGGCAACCCCATCCCAGGCTTGGCACAGTTGGGCACGACCCCGGTGGAGCTCGACTTGGGAACCCGCGCCATCGACCTCCCCACGGGACAAGAAACTGAAGCCACCATCGTGCAAATCAATGAGGTGTTGCAGGCCGACAGCTCGACCTTCGATGATCTTTATTCCTGCGGAATCCAAATCGGTTCGCAGGTGACGGTGGTCAATGAGAGCGGAACCATTACGCTGACGACGAAGTCGGGCCATACTGTCGAGCTTGTCGACGATCTCGCCCACGCCATCCGAGTTAAGGAGAAGTAAGACGATGAAGCTGTTAGTTACCGGTGGTGCCGGATATGTCGGCAGTGTGTGCGCGGCAGTCTTGGTTGAAAAAGGCCACGACGTCACCATCATCGACAACTTCTCTACCGGCAACCGCGAGGCCATCCCAGAGCAGGCGCGTCTCGTTGAAGGCGACGTCGCTGATGTCGCCCGTGAGGTGTTGTCTGAAGGTGGATTCGACGGCGTGCTGCACTTTGCGGCGCGTTCCCTCGTCGGTGAATCCGTTGAAGCCCCCGCTGACTATTGGCAACATAATGTCGTAACCACGCTGACGCTCCTGAACGCCATGCGGGAATTCGAGGTCACAAACCTCGTCTTTTCCTCGACCGCGGCAACCTACGGCGAGCCAGCGCAAGTGCCAATTACCGAGTCGATGCCTACGCAGCCAACGAATCCTTACGGCGCGTCCAAGCTCGCAATTGACTACATGATCACGTCCTATGCCACTGCCTACGGCCTTGGGGCGACCTCCTTGCGCTACTTCAATGTCGCCGGAGCCTACGGCACCATTGGAGAAAACCGCGAAGTAGAAACCCACCTCATTCCCCTCGTCCTGCAGGTAGCGCTGGGACACCGCGACAAGATTTTCATCTTCGGCGATGACTACAACACCGCCGACGGCACCGCGGTCCGGGATTACATCCACATCCGAGACCTGGCAGAGGCCCACGTCCTAGCGCTGGAGAGCAACGCCGCAGGAACGCACCGCATCTACAACCTTGGCTCCGGGGATGGCTACTCCGTCAAACAGGTCATTGAGGCCTGCCGCGAAGTAACCGGTCACCCCATCCCGGCTGAGCTTGCACCTCGCCGCGCTGGGGATCCCGCAACACTCGTGGCCTCCTCGGAAAAGATCAAATCCGAGCTCGGGTGGAACCCCAGCCGCACCGATCTAACCACCATCGTGACAGACGCGTGGAACTTCACCCAGCAGCTCGGCGAGCGGGCACATTCTGCGCATCGCTAGCCGCATCCTCTGAATGCTCCTCCCCTTCCCCTATAGCGTTTTCATAGGATTTGAGGGCGCCTGTATGAATTGAGTCCCGAATCTTTTCGTGCAGGCCATGACGGTATGCCTGGCACAGGAGTGAGCCTAGGCGGTGGCTGGGAAATTCTTCCACGACGAGCTGCAATGCAGGGCCGGCGAGGATATCCCACTCCTGTTCCAGCTGCGCCAGCGCAAAGAGAGTCAGCGCGTTTGCCCGCAACTCGCCGCCGAATGTCCGCGCCGCCGCCAGAAGGAGATGCGCTCCCTTTTCGCCCGACGTCGCGCACACGTTCACGACAAGGTCGCGCGTCCACGTCGTTGACAGCCACACAGCACAGGTTGCCAGCAGCTCACTGTCCTGCTCAGCCTCCTCCACCGAGGCCACCTGGTGAAGCGCCCACCGAGCATCGTCGAGCAAGTGATCCAAGAGGTCCTTTCGTTTCTTTCCCCGCACAGCTGCTACCTGCGCACGATACTGCGTCGCCGTTTCTCGCGCTTGCCGCGCCAAGGCATCGGCTTCGGCAGCATCCAGATACTGGTTCCCTGCGGCAAAGACAGCAAAGAACTCCTCCCTATTGAGCTCCGGTACAACATTGTGGTCGACGCAAGAGCGCATCGAGGGGGCGTCGGTCAGCGCCGGTATTGTCCCCTCAACCCACTTCTTCATTGGCCCGCTTCCATCCGCGTTGACGGTTCCATGAAGCAAGACATAAGCCTCATGTTTGGTGATTTCCCGGGTATGCCACGCAGCGTCGACCTCCAGCCCGTCCTCGGCGCGGTCTAGGCCATATAGCCAGTGAGCCACCTCCCTGAGCTCGGTGAGGGGACGCTTCGAAATAAGGAATGCAAACACACCTTCGCGGGCGTGCTCGGCCAGTAACGGCGAGATGTCCGCTACTGCCCCTTGGGCATCAGCAATGTCGACGCGAGCAAGCGGGCCCATGGCTGGGCCTCGCGGGGTGGTATCGATAGCCATGAAAACCACCGATTCAGTGGGATAGAAGCCTAGGAGGCCAGGGATGTTTGCGAGGAGGTGACCTGGGGTCGTTATCGGTGGAGTGCGGTCTGTATGCGTTGAGAGTGTGTTCATACCTTGTAGCCTGAACCACACTTACCTCAGTTCGCTAGAGCACTAAGACCGTCCACGGCACATCTGTGGATAACGAGTCCGGGCTAGTGCGCAGTCCACTGGAAGTAGCCCGGTTTTCCACACCCAGCAAGTGGAATCCTGGCACAACCAGCCTCCATATGGCATGCTTGAACGATCATCACTGGTTCCCTGCGGGAGCCCCGCGTGTACGGACCAGCTTCGCGTTCGCCCCGGACGCCCAGTCGCCTCTGGGAATAGGCGGTAAGCCTTAAGCGTTGCATGTCACAGAACACTGATTGAGGTCGTACGCTCGAGAACAAGCACACGGCTAGAAGGAGGAGTCACAACCATGCAGGAAGAACAGCGCCGCATGTACGAGCTGGAGTACCCCGCTCCAGTGGTCAAGGATGATTCCACTCCAGGCGCAGGCCCCACAATGATCGTTGCCATGAATGGCTACGCCGATGCAGGCCAGGCCGTTGAAGCCAGTGCTGATCACCTCAAAGCCGCGTTGGAAAACCGCCAGCTGGCCTCGTTTAATAACGACGAACTCATTGACTACCGTTCACGCCGCCCTGCCGTCACTATCGACCATGACCGCACCGTGGAGATTGAGAACACGGATTTGGGCATCAAGGTATTGCGGGATAATTCCGGCACGCCTTTCTTGCTGCTGTCCGGACCGGAACCGGACTTGCGGTGGGAGGCTTTTACGGATGCGGTAGTGAACTTGGTTGAAAAGTTCGATATCAAGAACACCATCATGCTCTACTCCGCGCCCATGCCGGTGCCACACACCCGCCCCACGGTGGTCACTGCGCACGGCAATGCCCCGGAACTCCTTAACTCTATGGTACGCATGGAATCCACCATGATGGTCCCCGGCGCAGCCGCCCTGTATATTGAGCGTGCCTTGGATAAGAAGGGCCGCCGCGTGGCCGGCTATACCGCGCATGTGCCGCATTATCTGGCGGCCTCGCCTTATCCAGCGGCCACGCTCCGTCTTCTGGATTCGGTTGCCTCAGCCGTCGACCTCAACATTCCCTTGGGTAGCTTGGAGGCAGACGTGGCTCGCGTCAACCAGCAGCTCGAGGAGCAGGTGACGGATTCTGAAGAGATCGCGGGCGTGGTCCGCCAGTTGGAAGAGCAGTACGACGCTTATATGGAGCGCTACCGTTCCCGCCATCCGCAGGCCATTATGCCGGGTGAAGAGCACATGCCTACGGGCGAGGAAATCGGGGCTGACTTCGAGGCTTTCCTTGCCGGACTCGATGACAACCCGGATATCCTCTCTGAAGACATCGACGACCGCGAGGATAACTACGGGCGCGACGAGGGCCCCGGCTCAGACATGGACGATGACGTCTAACCTCAGATAAGCTCAGCACGCCGCGGCTGTCGAGGAGTCTCGGTCTTTCACAGCCGCAGGGCGGAGACTTATGCTCTAAGGCTTTCGCCTAAGGTGGGACGGGTGAACCTTTCTCAGATGTTGCCCGATCTCGCCGAAGTCCCCGAGTCGATGGTTGATGAGGCCATCTGGGACACGTTTTTATCGTGGACCTCCGGCCGTGGAATCTCGCTGTACCCGGCGCAGGAAGAGGCCTCTTTAGCTATCCTCGCGCAGGATAACGTCATCTTGGCCACGCCTACCGGATCCGGTAAGTCCATGGTAGCCAATGCCGCCCACTTCATAGCTTTAGCGCGAGGGCAGCGCAGCTTCTACACCGCCCCTATCAAGGCCTTGGTGAGCGAGAAATTCTTCGCTCTCTGTGAGATTTTTGGCCCAGAAAACGTTGGCATGATGACCGGCGATGCCACGGTGAACGGTTCCGCGCCCATCATTGCTGCGACCGCGGAGATCGTCGCCAATATTGCACTGCGAGATGGCGCGGAAGCCGCCATCGATCAGGTGGTCATGGATGAATTCCACTATTATTCCGAGCCGGATCGCGGCTGGGCCTGGCAGGTTCCGCTGTTGGAATTGCCGAAGGCACAGTTCTTGCTCATGTCCGCGACCTTGGGCGATACGACGTGGCTGGAGAAGGACTTAACTGAGCGCACCGGACGCACGACGACGCTCGTGGCTGGGACAACCCGCCCGGTCCCGTTGGACTTCTCCTACGTCTTTTCCGCTGTCCATGAAACCATCGAGGAATTGCTCGCTGGTGGCAAGGCACCTGTCTACGTGGTCCACTTCTCCCAGCGCGAGGCCTCAGAGCGCGCGCAAGCATTGACGTCGCTGTCAAAGATCATCACCTCAGAGGAGAAGGAGTCCATTGCCGCTGAGCTCGCGGGATTCCGATTCACCACGACGTTCGGCAGGGACCTGTCTAAGCTGCTTCGTAAGGGAATTGGTGTACACCATGCCGGCATGTTGCCGAAGTATCGGCGCTTGGTGGAGCGGTTGGCCCAAAAGGGTCTGCTCAAGATCATCTGCGGTACCGACACTTTAGGTGTTGGCATCAATGTACCGATCCGCACGGTGTTGATGACGGGCCTGGCCAAGTATGACGGAACCCGTCAGCGGATCCTCAAGTCCCGCGAGTTTCACCAGATTGCCGGTCGCGCCGGCCGAGCAGGCTATGACACGGAAGGCACGGTCGTCGTAGAGGCGCCGGAGCACGAGATCGAAAACGCCAAAGCGCGGCGGCGCGTGGGCGATGACCCGGCGCGCCTAAAGAAACTGAAGAAGAAGTCCGCGCGCGATGGCGAGGTTTCGTGGTCGGAACAGACCTATGCCCGGCTTATCGACGCCGAACCGGAGCAGCTCACTTCCCAATTCCGAGTCTCCAATTCCATGCTGCTCAATGTGCTCGCCCGCCACGGCAACGGTTACGAACACCTAAAACACCTGCTGCGTACGAGCCACAACACGCGTGCGCGCCAGAACGAAGACATCTTAACGGCGCTGAGCCTGTTTCGAGGGCTTCTCAATTCAGGCGTGGTCCAAAAATCCACCAAGGGTCTCGACATCTATGGACGCCCGTACCACGTGGTGCGGGAAATGCCGCGCGATTTCGCCTTGAACCAACCTTTGGGGCCCTTCGCGTTGGCGGCACTCACCTTGCTGGATCCGGAATCGGACACCTATGCCCTCGACGTCATCTCGGTCTTCGAGGCAGTGCTCGATGATCCTCGCCAAGTCCTAATTGCTCAGCAAAAGCAACGCCGTGGCGAGGAGATCGCGGCGCTCAAAGCAGACGGGGTGGACTACACCGAACGCATGGCCATCGTGGAAGACATCACCTGGCCGAAGCCACTCGAAGAGCTCTTGGAGCAGGCCTACGACACTTTTTGCGAAACCAATCCTTGGGCCAAGGAATTTGAGCTGCGTCCTAAGTCTGTGGTTCGCGACATGCTAGAGAGCGCCATGACCTTCTCCGACCTTGTCGCCACCTACGGACTCGCCCGCTCTGAAGGCGTCATCCTGCGCTACCTCACTGATGCTTGGCGCACGCTCAAGCAGTCGATCCCTGCCGAGTTCCTTACCGAGGAGCTCGAAGACATCATCGTCTGGCTCGGAGAACTTATCCGCCAGGTTGATTCTTCGCTCGTCGACGAGTGGGCTGAAATGGCCGGCGAGGACTCCCCCATTTCCCAGGCGGATTTGGACCGCGAATTGGCCTTCGGCGTTGAGGATCCCACTGCCTTGACAGCCAATCAGCGTGCCTTTGGCATCATGGTGCGCAACTACTTCTTCCGGCTCGCGCAGCTCTTTGCCTTGGAGAAGGAAGATCGCTTGGCAGATTTGTTGGATTATTTGGAGGAGATCCCCGACTTTGGCCAAGCTCTCGATGACTACTTCGATGACTACGATGACATCGATACTGGGCCAGCAGCACGGGGCCCGGAGTACTTTGTCCTGGACAAGGGCGACAAGGGCGCAGGGGCTCGTGGCGTTGGGGGTTCACGATCGTGGACCGTCCGGCAGATCCTCAAGGACCCAGAGGGGGACAACTCTTACCACATCGTTGGCACTGTCGATTTGGATGCCTCCGATGAGGCTGGTGAAGTCCGGCTGTCCGAACTACGCGTGGAATACTAGGGAATTTAAATACTCCCTTTCTTTGTTATTATTCTCCGTCAACCGCATATTATGCGTATGATTGGGGAATGAGCACGCCACAGCAGATAGACGAACGCCAGCTTTCCCCCATCCCTCACGCTAGCGCCGCGCCCGCGGCCGAGCATCTCACCCTCGGATCCTTCACCATGAAGGTTCTCAACGGCATCTCGATCGCCGTCGTCGTGTCGCTCGTCCCGCAGGCCTTGCTCGGCGAGTTGGCCAAGGCACTGCTCCCCTTCTGGTCCGGCGCGTCCACCGTAATAGCGCTGACGGGTCTAGCCGCCAGCCTTTTACCTGTGATGATTGGTGTCCTCGTAGGCATCGAATTCAAGATGACGCCGATTCAGACCGCAGCCGTGGGCATTGCTTCTTTCTGCGGCTCCGGGGTGGCCACCGTCAATCCCGAAGGCGGCTTCTTCCTCAAAGGCACCGGGCTCGTCATCAACTCTGGATTAACCGCAGCCATGGCAGTTGGTTTGCTCCTCTTCATCGGCGATAGGCTCAAGAACTACTCCATCTTGTTGCTTTCCACCATCGTGACGCTCGTTGCGGGCAGCATCGGATGGGTTGTCACCTTCCCCATCGTCAAGGTCTTTACGCTGTGGCTTGGTGACCTCGTGAACGGTGCGACAACTTTGCAGCCGGTCCTCATGGGCATAGTCCTCGCCGTTCTTTTTGCAGTCATGATCGTCTCCCCAGTCTCCACCGTCGGCATTGCTACCGCCATCTTTATCGACGGCATCGCCTCTGGCACCGCCAACCTCGGGGCCGTTGCCGCAGGGTTCACGCTCCTCGTTGCCGGCTGGCGCGTCAACGGCTTCGCCACCTCCATCCTGCATGTTCTGGGCTCTCCCAAAGTACAGATGGCCAATATGTTGTCCAAGCCGGTCACCTTCCTTCCCGTCATTTGCTCCGCCGCAATCCTGGGCGGCATTGGTGGCGCTCTAGGGATCTCAGGCACACCAATCTCCGCCGGTTTCGGAATATCCGGCCTCATGGGCCCGCTGGCGGCCCTCAATTACGAAGGGTGGGGATGGAGCGCCGGCAACGTGATGATCATTACCTTCGTTTATGTCGTACTTCCCCTCGCCCTTGCGCTGCTCTTTTGCTGGCTCTTTGAAAAGGTTCTGCACTTAACCAAATCTGAATACTTTTCCCTCGATTTCAAGTAGCGACATGGGGAGTACAGTGGGCGCCACTATGACTAACCCAAACTCCCCAGCCACCAGCATCCACCTTGCCGGCGTTCGTTTTGAGACACACGAGGATTCAGTCACTGTGCATTGGCTCCTCGGGGGCATGCCCCACCACCGTGACGTCGTCTTTAAGCTGCACACCCTCGACCTTCAGCTCATCGCCTACTTCGAGCAAGCCAACCTCAGCTCGATGGAGATCGCTTCATACGGAGAAGACACGAGGGACGCCCACCGCCCAGTTGATTATCAATACAACTACTCCCCCGAGGCACTCGCAATCACGCTGCCCACCGCCCACTTTAATCTAAAAGAAGAAGTCTTCACGATGAGCCTGTCAGTGGACGGCATCCCCTGCGGTGAGTGGACCGGAACGATTACCTAAGCCTTCACTCCCTACACACAGCGAAGCCTATACACGCTTTACAGGACTCTGACCAGCGACGATACTGGAGTAAGAGCAGTTCTCTAGGGTTCAAGGAGCTGGAAATGGCACACCATGCCAATGAGCCCCATGGCGATTCACACAACGCGCGGTTAAATTCCCTTCGGGCGGGAGTTCTCGGCGCTAATGACGGCATCGTCTCCGTCGCTGCACTTCTGCTCGGCGTCGTGGGGTCGGGGGCGTCGGCAAGCGCCATCCTTATCGCCGGCTTGGCCGCAACCGTATCGGGAGCCGCGTCGATGGCGCTGGGAGAATATGTCTCGGTGTCAGCGCAGCGTGACTCCGAACGGATGATGATAGCCAAGGAGACCCGCGAGCTGGCAGAGCTTCCTGAACAAGAACACGCCGAACTCGTATCTATGTTGGCCGACTACGGCATGAACACCACTACCGCAGACACTGCAGCACATGAGATCGCCGCCAAAGATAGGCTCTTGGAGGCACACCTGAGGCTGGAAATGGGAATCGATGGTGAGGACCTGACGAACCCTTGGCACGCCGCTTTCTGGTCGGCAGTATCTTTCCTTGCCGGTGCAGCGCTGCCCCTCCTATCAATCTTCATAGCCCCGATGAGCATGGCCGCAGCAGTCGTCGCCGTGGTCACTCTCATTGCCCTGGCGATTACGGGCTACGTGTCTGCTCGCCTCGCCGGTACGAATGCCGCACGTTCCGTCTTCCGCCTCGTCTTTGGTGGAGCGCTCGGGCTAGCCATTACCTATGGCATCGGCGTTGCCTTCGGCGGGGTCATCGGCTAGAAGGCCGCAAACCGCCCCCAGCCCTTTGAGACACAAAAAGTCCCACTCCCCTGTACATAATCACGGGAGTGGGACTTTCTATCGTGCGCCTAAGAAGGCATGCTGTTTATCTACTCAGCGGAACGCACAGCCTCAGCCTGCAGCGCCTGCGCCACAGCCTGAACAACGCCTGCGACCTTGACGCCTTCCCAAATCTGCTCCTTGGTCACGCCCTCCTCCAACAGAGTATTGGCGTGTGCAGTCAAGCAGTGCTCGCAGCCATTGATAGCAGAGACAACGGTGCTCCACAGCTCAAACGTTGCCTTGTCTACGCCAGGCTTAGCAATGATGTTCATGCGCAGACCAAACTTGACCTGAGCGAAATCATCGCCCAACCAGCTCTTTGCGCGGTAGGCCACGTTATTCATAGCCATCACCGTGGCGGAGCCGAGAGCTGCGTCAACTGCCTCTTCGCTGAGGTGCTCGCGGGCTTCCTCAAGAATCTCCTTCAGGACCAGATCATTACGGGTGGCGGCCGCGGCAGCGACCAAGCTGCCCCACAGCTGCTCCTCATTCAGCTCGGTCGTACGCGTGAGCGTACCGATGTTGAGCTTCTGATCCTTGGCATACGCCGGAAGTGCGGACTTCAGGTTGTCGATGGACACTGAGTAACTCCTTTATGGTTGGACGGTTGTGCTTAGCGATGTCTTACAGTGCGGACTGAACGACCTCGAGCTTGTCGATGTTCTTCGTCGGGTCATTAGCCTCCCAGTTGCAGGCACAAACCTCTTCGGACTGCAGCGCATCGAGCACACGCAGAACCTCATCAACGTTGCGGCCGACAGCGTCCGGGGTCACGGACACGAACTGGATAACACCGTCCGGGTCAATGATGAAAGTTGCGCGGTCAGCAACGCCGTCGGCATTCTCCACACCGAGGGCGCGGATCAGGTCGTGGCGGATATCAGAGAACATCGGGAACGGGACTTCCTTCAGCTCCGGGTGGGTTGCACGCCAGTTGAAGTGCGCAAACTCATTGTCGGTGGAGCCGCCGAGGATCTGGGTATCGCGGTCCTGGAATTCCTCATCCAGCTTGCCGAAGGCTGCGATCTCAGTCGGGCACACAAAGGTGAAGTCCTTCGGGTAGAAGAATACAACCTTCCACATCCCCTGGTACTTGTCCAAAGACACCTGCTCGAAGTAATCCTCCGGCTGGTTAGCGTTGACGTCGTGGAGGTCGCCGCCCTTCAGCGCAGTCAGTTCGAACTCTGGGAACTTCTCACCAACGGTCAAGATAGGCATAGAAGATTCAACTCCTTCAATAGTCACAACAATGCACAAAAGTGATGTAAATCTCTACGACCGCACACCATTTTGCCTTTTAGCTGGTACGCAGCCGCTCGCTTGTTAAGTATGCCACGAACCCCCTCGCACGTCAATAGGCCCGACGAATTAGAGATGTTAGAGTTATAGGCATGAACAATAAGGAGTATCGCCCAACCCTCGCCCAGTTGCGCACCTTCGTCACGATTGCGGAGAACAAACACTTTGGCTCCGCGGCCGCCAAACTCGATATCTCCCAGCCTTCGCTCTCCCAAGCACTCGTCGCCCTCGAACAAGGCTTGGGCGTCCAGCTCATCGAGCGCTCTACCCGCAAGGTCATCGTGACGTCCACCGGCGAGGCGCTCCTCCCCTACGCCAAGGCAACGCTCGAAGCGTCCGATGCCTTCCTCAGCCAAGCCCACGGTGCAAGCGGTACGTTAACTGGCCCCCTCACCATCGGAATCATCCCCACCATCGCACCCTATATTTTGCCGGGGCTGCTGAAATCCATCAGCGAAACCTACCCTGATCTGGAACCACGCTTCGTCGAGGAACAGACTCAACACCTGTTAGACAAGCTGCGCGAGGGCAGCTTAGACCTCGCTGTGGCCGCACTGCCCACCGAGGCCACCGGGATGGTCGAGACTCCTCTCTATAGCGAATCCTTTACCGTCGTAACACCGGCAGGACACCCGCTCGCGGGGCGCGAGGATCTCACACTCGAAGAGCTTGCAGACCTTGACCTTTTGCTGCTTGACGACGGCCACTGCCTCCGCGACCAAGTCCTCGACCTATGCCGTCGCGCCAAGGTAAACCCCTCCGAAGCCACCAATGCCGTCACCCGAGCATCGTCGCTGACCACTATCCTGCAGCTCGTCATGGGAAATCTAGGCACTACCCTTGTCCCTGAATCAGCGCTCGCAACGGAATGCCAAAACCCGCAGCTTGCGGTCGCCCGTTTCGCCCCCACGGTAACAGCGGAGCGCCCGGTTGGACTCGTTTTCCGATCGTCTGCTGCCCGCGCTGATGAGTTTCGCGCCTTTGGCTCTTTGGTCACCGCCGCCTTCCAGGACGCTGCGGAACGCTCCCGAGCCCTCTTCCCGACCTCGTAATTCGAGCCCCCCAACTCTGATGGCATTAAAAACTACAACGCCGCCCTTGGCTTACCTCTTGTAGCCCGGCCCGCCTCGGTAGGCGGTGGCTAAACAAGCGGAAAGCTTAGGCGGCGTTGCGTTATAGGTCTGGTTTAGACCTTAAGCTGCGGGAGCATAACGACCCTGGCACTGGCGGCACAGGTGCGCTGTCGCCAGCTGAAGGGCCGGCGCGATAATAATCAGAGCCAAGCCCAAGGTAATAAGGGACGCGAAACCCAAGAGGCCAGACAGGACAATAAACAGCAAAAGGTGGCTGTAGTTTTCCTTGCCCAGCTTGAGTCCCTGGGAGAAAGCCTCGCCGATCGAGGAAGTATCGGCTGCCAACCAGGGCATGAGGGTAAAGAAGGGCTGAATAAACAGCGCAATCAACATCACTACAAGGAGCCCACCAAAGATGGAGCCAACGAGCGCGAAAACATCGCTCTGGCTGAGTTGCTCCGGATTCTGGAGATCCATCGAAGAGACTCCACCCAGGCCGACAACAAACAGAACGACGACCACGATGACGATGGAAATCGCGACAAGAACACCCAAAACAAGGTTCACTACGAGTGGCGGCACCCAGCGAACTCCCTGGAACAGGGTTCCCCATGTGGGGCTCGGCTTATCGATTTCACGGTAGGCCAAACGATAGACGACCAGAGAAATGACAAAGGACAGGATGGACACCGCGAAGGAGAAGAGGTCCAACATGACGGAGGTCTCCGCCCCATCGGCGTTCTGCGCACCAACGCTGATTCCAATTTGTGGGACAAACTGAATAGCAAGCACGACGACGGCGCCCAGCACCCACAAAAGTGCGTTGCCGAGCGCGGCCTTGAATCCCCATTTGATCGCTTCGATAGCGCTGACTGGGCCCGTATAGGCCGGACCGGCACCTGGGCCGAGGCCCTCTTGACCGGAGCTATTCCCATAGCTCGCACCGGCATAACCCGGCTGGCCAGCATCGTACCCACCATAGGACTGAGAGCCGTAAGCTCCACCGCCATAGTTGCCATAGTTGCCATAGTTTCCGGATTGACCGAAACCAGCCTGGTCTTCTGGGTGGCTGGTGGGTTCATACTTTGGAAGTCCACCTGTGTTCCCGGAGGAATTACCGGGGCCGTTCTGCGGGTTGCTTCCGAACCCTCCGTTGGAGCCGTTGTCCTCCGGATTCGAACCAAAAGGATTAGTCATTGATTGTGCCCTTCTTTAATCATTGTTCACACAGTCACCACGAGGGTACCAATTTCTCTACCTGGACCTGTGAGCGAATAGCCTTCCGAGTAGACTTTTAGGTCAACTATGACTGCTACTCGCGAAGATCTTTACGGCGCTCTCACAACAGTTTCTTTGAGTGATGAGCGCGCATTCCGTCGCCGCCTGCGCAAGGCTCGCTCTCCTAAGGCCCTTGCTGCGATCCAGGCCGATATCACAGCCGCCCAAGACAAGGTGAGCACCATCGATGCCAACGTGCCGCCGATTACCTACCCCGAGCAGCTTCCCGTCACCGGACGCCGCGACGATATCGCCGCGGCGATCGAAAAGAATCAGGTGGTCATCATCGCTGGTGAAACCGGTTCGGGAAAGACCACACAGATTCCAAAAATCTGCCTGGAACTCGGCCGCGGCCGGCGGGGGCTCATTGGCCATACCCAGCCGCGGCGACTAGCAGCGCGTACCGTCGCCGAGCGCATTGCAGAAGAACTTGATCAGTCCATCGGGGAGACAGTCGGCTATGCCATTCGCTTCGATGACAAAGTCTCCTCCACCACCGCCGTGAAGCTCATGACCGACGGCATCCTGCTGGCAGAAATGCAGCGCGACCGTTTCCTCAATGCCTACGACACGATCATCATCGATGAGGCACACGAGCGCTCGCTCAACATCGACTTCCTCTTGGGCTACCTCAAGCGGCTGCTTCCCAAGCGTCCGGATCTGAAGGTCATCATCACCTCAGCAACGATTGATCCCGAGCGCTTCGCCGAACACTTCGCGGACGCTGAGGGCAAACCTGCACCCATCATCGAGGTCTCCGGGCGAACCTACCCCGTGGAGATCCGCTACCGCCCGCTCGAGGTCGAATCGGGCGGCAAGACCATCGACCTCGATCCTCTCGACGCCCTCTGTGAAGCCATCGAGGAGCTCATGGCCGAAGGCGAAGGAGATATTCTGTGCTTCTTCCCCGGAGAGCGCGATATCCGCGACGCCATGGAGGCCATCGAGGGGCGCCACTGGCGCAACGTGGAGGTCACTCCGCTCTTCGGACGCCTGTCCAACCAGGAACAACATCGCGTCTTCCGCTCGCACCGCGGACGGCGCATCGTGCTCTCCACCAACATTGCTGAGACCTCATTGACGGTGCCAGGCATTCGCTACGTCGTGGATACGGGAACGGCGCGTATATCGCGCTATTCCACGCGCACCAAGGTGCAGCGCCTCCCCATCGAGCCGATCTCCCAGGCAAGCGCCAACCAGCGCTCGGGCCGCTGTGGCCGCGTTGCGGATGGCATCGCCATCCGGCTGTACAGCGAGCAGGACTTCCTATCCCGCCCGGAGTTTACGGATCCCGAGATTCTGCGCACCAACCTGGCCAGCGTCATCCTACAGATGATTTCGCTGCGCCTTGGTGACATTGCTGACTTCCCCTTCGTCCAACCCCCTGAGCCGAAGGCCGTACGAGACGGCCTACTTCTTCTGCACGAACTGGGCGCCCTCGAGGGCAAAGAAAAAGACGGACTACCTGTCCTGACCCGAATAGGCCGCGATCTTGCCCGCATCCCCGTAGATCCACGCATGGCCCGCATGCTGGTCGAGGCCAAGACTTCCGGGTGTCTCCACGACGTCATGGTCATCGTTGCTGCCATGACGATCCAAGATGTGCGCGAGCGGCCGAGCGACAAGCAAGCTCAAGCCGACCAGGCACATGCCCGCTTCAAGGATAAAACCTCCGACTTTGTGGCCATGCTCAACCTGTGGGACTTTGTCCAGGAAGCTCGCGATGAGATGAGCGGCAATGCTTTCCGCAAACGGATGAAGGCCGACTTCCTGCACTATATGCGCATCCGCGAGTGGTTCGATCTGGTGCGGCAGCTGCGGGACGTCGCCAAGCAGCTCGGGTGGAAAGCCCAGGAAAGCACAGAGCGTCGCCCCGATGACATCCATATGGCCTTGCTTTCTGGACTGTTGTCTAATATCGGCGCGCGTGATGGCAACTCTAAGGAGTTCATTGGTGCACGCAATACCCGCTTCCTCGTCTTCCCCGGATCGGCACTGGCAAAGAAACCGCCCGAGTTCGTCATGGCGGCTGAGTTGGTGGAAACGTCGCGCCTGTGGGCGCGCGACGTTGCTGCCATCGACCCAGCATGGGTTGAAAAGCTGGCGAAGGATTTGCTGAAGCACAACTATTCTGACCCGACGTGGTCGCGAAAGCGCGGCTCTGCGGTCGTCACCCAACGCTCGACGCTTTATGGCGTCACTGTTGTCGCCGACCGGACCGTGCCCTATCACCGCGTGGATCCTGAGGCAGCGCGCGATATGTTCATCCGTAACGCGCTAGTCGACGGCGACTGGACCACCCACCACCACTTCTTCCACGACAACAAGCGCAAACTCGCCGAGGCCTCCGAATATGAGGAGAAGGCCCGCCGGCGCGGACTCGTCGTGGACGAAGACACTCTCTTCGATTTCTATGATCAGCGCATCCCTGCGTCTGTCACCACCGCCCGGCATTTCGATTCCTGGTGGAAAAAGCAGAAGAACAAACATTCCTTGGACTTCGACCCAGAAGCGCTCCTTGAGGAGGACCACGATGTCACCGAAGATGCCTTCCCCGACCGCTGGTTGAAGGGAAGCATCGACTACGACTTGTCCTACAAGTTCGAGCCGGGAGACCCGCTCGACGGTGTCACACTCATGGTTCCCGTCCCGCTCCTCGCGGGGTTGGACACAGAAGGCTTCGATTGGCTGGTACCGGGCCTACGCCTAGAGCTCGTAACTGAGCTTATTCGCTCGCTGCCGAAGGCTCTTCGACGCACCGTGGTTCCGGCACCCGAGTTCGCTGAACGCGCACTGCCCAAGCTCTTGCCCTATGAGGGCACACTCACCGAGCAACTCGCTGCGGTTTTGCAAGAGATGGGCGGCCAAGGCATCAATGCCGGCGATTTCCGCCCCGACCAGCTCCCTCCGCATCTGCGCATGAACTTTGCCGCAGTGGACAAGCGGGGCAAGGTCATCGACTCAGACCGCAACCTGCAGGCTCTGGTTCAACGCCAAGCCGGCCACATTTCCTCCTCGGTCTCACGCGTTGGCCGCGCCGCCGAATCCACTGCGGTCAAGGAATGGACGGAGGATACACTCGGCACCATCGATGAGGAGGTGGTAACCGTCGTTGATGGACACGAGGTCACCGCCTACCCCGCGCTCGTAGCGACCAAGGACGGCGTGGCGCTCAAGGTCCATCCCACCAAGGCGGCTGCCGACGCCTCCATGATCACCACCACCCTAACCTTGCTGCTCCGGGAAATTACGGTGAATACGCAGCAGATGGTCAAAGGGCTTCCTCTGCAGCAGCGGGTAGCCGTCGACTCCTACCCCCACGGCGGGGCGGAGGGACTTGTCAGCGATGCCCGGGTTGCCGCAGTACGCGACATCATGATGGAAAAGGGCGGCCCCGTGCGCACCCCCGGTGACTTCAATGCATTGCTCAACGCGGTCAAACCGGAGGTCCCGGGCAGAGTGCGCCAGGCAGTCGTTGCAATTGCGCCAGGCCTGGCAGAGTATTCCAATCTGAATGCTGAGCTGAGGCACTGGGAGGGGCCGGCCATCGATGATATTCGGGCCCAGCTCAATTTCCTGTTGCCCGCGCACGCCATCACCGTCCACGGGATCCAGCACCTGCGCCATTTACCGCGCTATATCCAGGCCGCGCGCATCAGACTTGAGGAAATGAACGTGGACCCGGACCGCGATGCTGACCGGCAGGCAGACGTCGACGAGGCCAAAGCCTATGTGGCCAATCGGTTGCGTTCCCTGCCTCATGGCCGTGAAAAGACGCGTGAGGTTAAAGACATCTACTGGATGATTGAGGAACTGCGCGTATCGCTCTTCGCACAACGCCTGGGCACTGCCCACGCGGTGTCTTTGAGGAGAATCCAAAAGGCAGTGGATAAATTGCGTTAAAAGCTATCGCGGTCGCGCCGTCGCATGAGGCGGATTTCTGATTCGAAGTCGTCGGCGCTTTCAAAAGACTTATACACGGACGCAAAGCGCAGGTAGGCCACTTCATCGAGATCTCGCAGAGGTTCCAGGATGGCAAGGCCGATGTCATTGGCGTTTACTTGCGAGGAGCCGTGACTGCGCACGGTCTCTTCAACTTCTTGAGCGAGCTTCTTCAAAGCATCATCGCTAACGTCGCGCCCCTGGCATGCGCGTTTGACGCCTCGGATCAGCTTGTCGCGGCTGAAAGGCTCAGCCAAGCCATTTCGCTTGACTACTGACAAGACTGCTTTCTCGATGGTGGTGAAGCGACCTTTGCACGCGGCGCATTCGCGACGCCGCCGGATCGAGGTTCCACTGTCGATCACGCGCGAGTCAATAACGCGTGATTGTTCGTTGTGACAGAACGGGCAATACACAGTGCCGTATCCTTCCTTTCGACCAATGCGCACATGCTGCTGGCCCAAGGAATTCTAGCGCGAAGACACGACCGTCGTGGACGAAGAGGTGCTCGCACTGTCAACCTCACTATCGATACTGAGGCCACCCCATACTGTGCCGATGAAGACCGCGGCGCCAAAGACTGCTCCGAGCACATAGTTACCTACGTTCGACCGACTACGACGGCTGCCCGATGTTGCCCCGGCCGCCGAAACCTGGGAATTCACCGGAATTTCCGGACGGCACTGTGTTCTATCGTTTACGGCAAGAGTTCGAACACGAGACGGCCCATATGGAAGGTTGCGCGGGGCATCAGACGTGAGCGACCGAGACTGAGCGGGATCCCAGACCGCCGCTGGCGGCACTAGCACAGCCCGATTGCTAGACTTCTCGAGGGACACCCCGCGCAGTACAGAGGCATTGTTTAATGCGATAGCCATGACGGTTCCTTTCTAGGTCTTCCTTATTCATTGAGACAATGCCCGAAGTGTACGAACCAAGCCCGACATCTTCGAACATCACCTTCGATCAACCGTTCGATTTGGTGTGTATGTTCGATTTATAGCAGGCCTTCGAAAATTTGTCCACACTCGGGCGGCGTTAGTCGAACATTTTTTCTTTCCGTGCTAAAAAGGGAAGCGGAAGTATCACCAGCAGCCCACTCCCACTTATGTCCGGCACGCCAAAGCCGCGCACATCATCTCTGCACACCCCGACAGTTCCTAGGAGCAAGAATGGCCCGCAATCCGAAGCGAAGCGACCACCCTTCCCTCGATTCACTTTCCCCTCGCCAACGCCGCATCTTGGAAGTAATCCATGACGCCGTCATGTTGCGCGGCTATCCGCCAAGCATCCGCGAAATCGGTGACGCAACAGGCCTCCAGTCCACCTCGTCCGTGGCCTATCAGTTAAAGCAGCTGGAAGAGAAGGGCTTCCTTCGCCGCGATCCAAACAAGCCACGAGCTGTTGATGTGCGCCATTTCCCCGGCGCCGACGACCCCAAAAAGCCCGGACGAAAGACCGGGCAGACAATCGCACCATCGGGAACCTCCACCCCTGACGCACCCGAAGACGCCGCCACCCCAAACTACATTCCTGTTGTGGGCCGCATTGCTGCTGGTTCCCCCATCACCGCCGAGGAGAACATCGATGCCTACTTCCCCATGCCGGGTGAAATCCTGGGCAGCGGCGAACTATATATGCTGCAAGTCGTGGGCGATTCAATGCAGGATGCGGGAATCCTCAACGGGGATTGGGTCATCATTCGCTCGCAGTCTGTTGCAGAAGAAGGCGAGTTCGTAGCCGCACTTTTGGATGGTGAAGAAGCGACCGTGAAGGAATTTCACCGAGATTCTTCCGGTGTATGGCTCCTCCCCCACAACGACGCTTACTCGCCCATCAAGGGCGATGAAGCCGAAATCATGGGCAAAGTAGTATCCGTATTCCGCAAACTCTAGAAACCATCCACCTCAGCGCTCCCCCAGACCTTCCCCGCTCCACACCAATCACCCACTCGGTGCGGGCGAACCGGACTGGGGGATTGTTTCTTTTTACCCCCTTGTGTGTGTACATGCCCGATTTCGACCGTTTTAGCGTCCGAGATCACACATTCAGATACTCCCAGTACAAACGTGGGTTTTAATGACTAAGGCACGCATCCGATGTGAGCTTTTCTTTGTTTAGTTCCGTTTTGTTCGCATTCAGTGGGACAATAGAAGTATCGCCACAACATCCGTTGTTCTTTTCGTTCACACGCCCCAGCCCCTTTTTCCTTCACCGGCGGGCGCAGTGACCACCACAAGGCAGACTTCATTTGGAGGAACCATGTACGCAGAAGAGCGTCGCCGACAAATTGCGTCATTGACCGCTGTAGAAGGACGAGTCAATGTCACCGAGCTCTCCGAGCGCTTCGATGTCACCGCTGAGACGATTCGCCGCGATCTCGCAGTCTTGGACCGAGAGGGAGTTGTGCACCGAGTTCATGGCGGTGCAGTCGCCTCCCAATCCTTCCAGACCGCCGAATTCACCCTTGATACTCGCCAACGTTCGGCCACAGGCGCCAAGATGGCCATCGCACGCGCCGCACTGGAGCAGCTTCCCGACGGCGGCAGCATCTTTCTCGATGCCGGAACCACCACGAATGCGCTTGCCGATCTCATAGGCCAGCGCTACTCGGCCGGGCAATTCAGCATTGTGTCGAATAGTCTCCCGATCGCTCTTTCACTAGCCAGCAACGGGGTATCTGACGTCCAGCTGCTGGGTGGCACCGTGCGCGCGATTACCCAGGCCGTCGTCGGTGACACTGCGCTTCGCACCATGGCCCTGATGCGTGCCGATGTCGCCTTCATCGGAACCAATGCTCTAACCATTGACCACGGGCTCTCCACGGCCGATTCGCAAGAGGCGGCTATCAAGTCAGCATTCGTCACCAATGCACACCGCGTTGTCGTGCTGTGTGATTCATCGAAGTTGGGCAACGACTACTTGGTCAGCTTTGCATCACTCGATGAGATTGATGTCGTCATTACCGACGCCGCCGCCCCCGATTCCTACGTTGAAGCTCTGCGCGAGCACGGCATCGAAGTGATTGTCGCCGCGGAAAAATAGGCGCTTTCACCCATAGATCAATTCAGCACCCATAGATCAATTCAGGAGGTGTGCACCCCGCATGATGAGGGCGCACACCTCCTGTGCAATTCAGCGCTCTAAGCGGACTGGTATTCCTCCAGCAGCGCAATCACTGCGGCACGAGCGTCCGCTGGGCTTTCGGCGTTGACAGCCGCCTCTGCCATCTTCTGGCACTGCTCAAGGCTGAGCTCAGCCAGCTGCGCACCGACGCCAGCAACCGCAGTCGACGCCGCCGACAGCGAAGTCACGCCGAGGCCAGTCAACACGCAGGCAAGCATGGGATCAGCTGCGGCTTCGCCGCAAACGCCAACCGGAACGTTGTTATCGCGCCCCACCACGCAGGTGTGCTGAATCAGGCGAAGGACAGCAGGCTGCCACGGATCGGTCAAGTAGGCCAGCTGCGGCGACAGACGGTCCGCGGCCATGGTGTACTGCGTCAGATCATTGGTACCAATGGACACGAAATCGAGGTGCGGCATGATGGTATCCGCCATCAAGGCTGCGGCGGGAACCTCGATCATCGCACCGGCGGTCAAACCGCGCTCGCGGCACAGACCAGCGAACCATTTCGCTTCCACTGCGGTAGCCACCATCGGCGCCATAACCCACGTCGTAGCCCCATCTCCGCGCTTTTCCGCGGCCTGGGCGATAGCGTCGAGCTGACGAGTCAACAGCGCCTCGTTGTCGCGGGCGATGCGCAAACCACGAACGCCCAATGCGGGGTTTTCTTCCGAGTCCAAGGTGGCATAGGAAATCGGCTTATCCGAACCGGCGTCGAGCGTGCGTACAACGACCTTGGACTCCGGGAAAGCGTTGAAAACCTTGCCGTAGATGCGCGCTTGCTCCTCGACGGTCGGTTCCTCGCTGGCAGAGAGGAAGGACAGCTCCGTGCGGTATAGGCCGATGCCTTCTGCCTGCGAGTCAGAGGCAATGCGGGCCGCGTTTCCGTCAGCAACGTTGGCCAGCAACTGCACGCGATGACCATCCTTGGTCTGGGCTGGTCCCCGCCACTGGGCAACTCGTGCCGCCTTCTCACGGTATTCCTCCACGGCCTTCAGCGCGGAGGCACGATCTGCACCCAGGGACACCGATCCTACGGAGCCATCGACGAAGAGCTGGGTGCCAGCCTCAATCGTTCGCAGCTTAGCGCCCACTGCCACGATGCAGGGAAGATCAAGCTGGCGAGCAATAATCGCGGTGTGGCTGGTTGGCCCGCCAAGCTCGGTCACGAGCGCCTTGATGTGAGTGGTGTCCAAGGTTGCGGTATCCGCCGGCGCTAGATCGTCAGCCAGCAGTACAGCCTCTCCTTCGACCATGGGGAGACCCGGCTCTTGCTCACCGCGCAGCTGAGCAATCACTCGATCGCGCACGTCTTTAAGGTCCGTCGTGCGCTCAGCCATGACGCCGCCGGCAGCCTCAAACATGGTGACAAACCTGTCCGTGGCACCCACAACTGCATACTCGGCGTTCTTACCACCGCGAATACCCTTGCGCACTGCCTTGTGCCAGCCTCGATCCTTGACCATTCCGGCGGTTGCGCCAAGAACTTCAGCAGCTTGGCCTTCGGCCCCAGCTGCACGCTGTTCCAACCGGCTAGCAACCATATCTACCGCTTCGAGGAAGCGATCGTATTCGGCATCACGTTGCTCTTCCGCCACGGTTTCTCCAGCCGTGGGCAGTTCTGGGCGTGGGCGGACCCACACCGCCTCAGCGTATGCAACGCCAGCGACGACGCCGGTGCCTTTAATGATGGATGGGGATGCGTTTTCCATGACACATTTCCTTACGGAGACGATGTTTTCTCTTTCCAGATCATCACAAGTCGGCCAAAAATGCAACGAAACCCACAGTGATTCCATTGACATTCGGACACATACGGGCAATAATCAACATTAAGCAACATTAATTTCACGCTGACAACGGGCACTCCGCACCGAAGCTCTTGTTCACGCCGCCGAGGCGCGTTTGCCCCCAATATACGCACTCCGCGAAAGGGGACATTGTCCACGATGATCCTTACTTTGACCCCCAACCCGAGCATCGACGCCACCGTGCGCTTGAACGAGGAACTCGAACCTGGTGCTGTTCACCGCGCCGGGTCCGTCTCCAGCGTTGCCGGTGGTAAAGGCGTCAACGTTACGCACGCGGTAACGCTCGCCAACGTCGACAGCCTGGCGCTGCTCCCCGCCGTTGCCTCCGATCCTTTCCTGGCCCTCGCGGCAGACGCATCGATTCCCGTGCAGGCCGTGCCCACTCACAGCGCGGTGCGTACCAACACCACTCTGACCGAGCCGAATGGCCGCACGACCAAGCTCAACGGCCCCGGCGCCACGCTCGATGCGGACGTGCAGCAAGCCGTTGCACAGGCACTCGCAGAACACTGCGCCGACGCCGAGTGGTTAGTCATGGCAGGCTCTCTCCCCCAAGGCGTTCCCACCGACTGGTACACGCAGCTCATCCGGGTAGCCCGCGAAGCCAACCCTGACCTCCGCATAGCCGTCGATACCTCTGATGCGCCCATGGTGGCTCTCGGTGACAACCTCGAAGTAGCCAGCCCCGACCTCATCAAGCCAAACGGCCTCGAGCTGGGCCAGCTTGCAGGTGTCGATGGTCAGGCCCTTGAGGCCGCCGCCGAAGACGGCGACTTCAGCGGAGTGGTTGAGGCCGCGAGGGTCGTCGTCAAGCGCGGCATCCCCGAGGTTCTTGTCACCCTGGGCGGCGCTGGCGCGGTGCTGGTCACGGCCAACGAAGCATGGGCTGCTACTCCCCCGCCAATTACCCTGCGCTCCACCGTGGGCGCCGGCGATTCTTCGCTTTCCGGCTATATCCTCGCCCGCCGCTCCGGCGCCTCGTACCCCGAGGCCCTGCGCCAGGCTGTGGCCTACGGTTCAGCAGCCGCAGCACTCCCGGGAACCCAAATTCCAACCCCCGAAGAACTAGATATCGAACACACGACGGTTTCGGCCGTCACCGGCCTTTAGCAGTACTGAGGAGTACCTACCGATGTCATCACAACTCATCACCACCGACCTCGTGGCGCTCGACGCCAACTTCGGTGACAGCATCGAATCAGTCATTACCAATCTGGCCACGCTTGTTCACGACACCGGCCGCGCCACTTCCGTGGACGAGCTGGCAGGCCCAGCCATCGCTCGTGAAGCCAAAGCCGGCACCGGTGTCCCCGGCGGCGTTGCCATCCCACACTGCCGCTCTGCTGCCGTGTCTGAACCCACCCTGGCCTTCACCCGTCTCTCGCGCGGGGTCGACTTCTCCGGCCCCGACGGTGACGCCCACTTGGTGTTCCTCATCGCTGCTCCGGAAGGCGGCGGCAAGGCCCATCTGAAGATTCTCTCGAAGCTCGCTCGCGCGCTGGTGAAGAAGGACTTCTTGGAAGCCCTTCGAACTGCGAAGACCAAAGAAGAGATCGTCTCCCTCGTCCTCGACGTTGTCAACGCAGAAAAGCCGAAGAAGAAGGCTGCGGCCACCGAATCAGCATCCACTGCAGGTGCGAGTGCAGCGGCAGCGGCTCCTGCTTCGAGCAAGACTGCAGAGTCGAAGAAGACGCGCATTGTGGCCGTCACCGCATGCCCGACCGGCATTGCTCACACGTACATGGCTGCCGACGCCCTCACCCAAACCGCCGAGGAACGCGACGACGTCGAGCTCACCGTGGAGACCCAGGGGTCCTCCAACAACACCTCTGTTTCGGCAGACACGATTGCGGCTGCCGACGCCGTGATTTTCGCTACCGACGTGGGCGTTCGTGACCGTGAGCGCTTCGCCGGCAAGCCGGTCATCGAATCTGGCGTCAAACGCGCCATCAACGAACCGGGCGTGATGATCGATGAGGCCATCGCCGCCTCGAAGAACCCCAACGCGCACAAGGTGGCAGGAACTGCCGGCGCTTCCTCCTCTAGCGCTGAGGAAGATGGCCAGGGTCTGGGCTGGGGCAAGCGTATTCAGCAAGCCATCATGACCGGCGTTTCTTACATGGTTCCGTTTGTTGCCGCGGGCGGCCTCCTCCTGGCACTGGGATTCCTCTTCGGCGGATATGACATGGCTAATGGGTGGCAGGCCATCACCACCGACTACTCGCTGACCAACTTGCCGGGCCATGACGTCATGGTCGACGGCGAAATGATGACCTTCAAGAAGGCAGGGTTCGCCCTGTACATCGGCGCCGTGCTCTTCGCCATCGGTCAAGCATCGATGGGATTCATCGTCGCGGCGCTCTCCGGCTACATCGCCTTCGCGCTGGCAGGCCGCCCAGGCATCGCGCCGGGCTTCGCGGGTGGTGCCATTGCCGTGACTCTCGGCGCTGGCTTCATCGGCGGTCTTGTCACCGGTCTCATTGCTGGCTTTGTTGCGATGTGGATTGGCAAGTGGAAGGTACCGCGTTGGATCGGCTCCCTCATGCCTGTCGTTATCATCCCGCTGCTCGCCACGATGATCACTGGCTTGCTCATGTACCTGCTTCTCGGCGCCCCGCTGGCCGCCATCATGGAGGGCCTGCAGAACTGGCTGTCCTCGATGTCTGGTTCCTCCGCTGTCCTTCTGGGCATCATCCTCGGCCTGATGATGTGCTCCGACCTGGGTGGCCCGGTCAACAAGGCTGCCTACCTCTTCGCCACCGCAGGCCTGTCCACGGGCGACGAGGCCTCCATGAAGATCATGGCCGCCGTCATGGCCTCCGGCATGGTTCCGCCAATTGCACTGTCCATCGCGACCTTTGTGCGCAAGAACCTGTTCACGCCTGCGGAGCAGGAGAATGGTAAGTCCGCGTGGCTGCTGGGCCTGTCTTTCGTCTCCGAGGGCGCCATTCCGTTCGCTGCCGCCGACCCGCTGCGTGTCATCCCTTCGATGATGCTCGGTGGCGCGGTCACTGGTGCGCTGTCGATGTCCCTGGACGTCATGTCTCGCGCCCCGCACGGCGGAATCTTCGTTATCTTCGCCATCGAACCTGCGTGGGCGTACTTCGTGGCCATCCTTGCCGGCGTCATCGTGTCCACCATCGCGGTCATCGCGATGAAGCGATTCTGGCCCAACAAGGCTGCTGAAGAGGCTGCAGCAAAGGCCGACATGGCCAAGGCTGCCGCCTAACCCTTAACCCGCGTACACTTGTAAGCACGAAATACCGTAATTCGAAAGGATTATCATCATGGCTTCTAAGACCGTCAAGGTTGGTTCCTCCGTCGGACTGCACGCACGTCCGGCTTCCATCATCGCAGACGCTGCCGCTGAGTTCGATGAGGACATCTTCCTCGCCCTCGTTGGCGATGAGGACGAGGATGAGACCGATGCTGCTTCCTCCCTCATGATCATGGCTCTCGGCGCCGAGCAGGGCGACGAAGTCACCGTGACCTCCGAGAACGAGGCGGCTGTCGAGAAGATCGCCGGCCTCATCGAGCAGGACCTCGACGCTTCCTAAAGCACTTCCCGTTTATAGAACGGCAGCTCCCGCTTCCCTCTTGCGCTGAGGGTGGCGGGAGCTTTTCGTTGCTTGGTTGTCTAGCAAAAGGTTCTAGTCATCGGGCTCTACTCAAACGGTTTTGCTGGGGGCAAGGAAACCATATAGAGGTGCCTATAAGGTTCACTTGACCCCAAGAAAACCTTCTGACCCGAACCATGTGAGTAGAACCATGTGGATGCGCTGCCTCATACCGCAGAGGGACCGAAGTAAAAGCACCTTATGCAGACTTCTGCACACATTCACCTGTGGTTTTGCATAAATACGCGTCCAGATGGTGCTTTTGCTCCGGTCCCTTATCCTCGCTAGTCGGCGGAAGCGCCTCTAGTACTTCGCGCCGCGGCCTTCACCGATGGTGCCGTAAAGCTTCTTCATCACTGGGTAGAGCACGATGATGCCGACGGAGCCCCAGGCAATGCCTTCGAGGGTCACGCCGAAGACGTCGAGCGTGAGGTTGCCAATGCCCGCGATGAGCGCCACTGCCGCCGCAGTGAGGTTCACCGGGTTGTTGAAGTTGACCTTGTTGTCCATCCAGATGCGCACGCCAAGCATGCCGATGAGGCCGTAGAGGACGATGCAAGCACCGCCCAGCACGCCGGTGGGGATGGTGAAGATAAGCGCGCCAAACTTCGGGATGAAGGCCAGCGCGATAGCGGTAACAGCAGCCACCCAATAGGCGGCCGTCGAGTAGACACGGGTGGCGGCCATGACTCCGATGTTCTCCGCGTAGGTTGTGGTGCCGGAACCACCGAAACCACCGGCCAGGGAGGTGGCCAGGCCGTCCGCGATGAGAGCATCGCCAGCGAGATCATCGAGGTCGCGCTTGGTCATCTCAGAGACCGCCTTAACGTGGCCGACATTTTCAGCAATCAGAACGACCAACACCGGAAGTGCTGCCGCGATGGCTGAAACGTGGAACTCCGGCGCATGGAACTGCGGGAAGCCAATCCAAGCCGCCTCGCGGATAGACTCCACCGCGCCCTCACCGAGGTTGCCTGTGGCGGCCGCGAAAGCCCAGCCGACGACGACACCAATCAGAATCGACAGACGCGAAACCATGCCCCGCCCAGCGACAGTGGCGAGGATGATGACCGCCAGCGTCACCGTGGCAACCAGCGGCTGGCTCGAATAGTTGGTGGCCGCATTGGGAGCCAAGTTGAGGCCGATCAGCGCAACAATGGCACCGGTGACGGCCGGCGGCATGACAGCGTCGAGGACCTTTCGGCCCGCCGCCTTCACCGCGAGACCAATGGCCACCAAGACCAGGCCAGTCACGAGGACGGAACCTGCCTGCGCGCCAATGCCGTACTGCTGGGAGGCGCTCAACGGCGCAATGAACGCGAAGGAGGAACCTAGGTAAGAAGGCAGGCGGTTGCGGGTAATCAGGAGGAACAGTATCGTTCCCAAACCCGAAAACAGTAGCGTCGTGTTGACCGGGAATCCGGTCAGGGTGGGCACGAGCAACGTCGCGCCGAACATGGCCACCACGTGCTGCATGCCGATGCCGATGGTGCGGCCCCAGCTCAATCGTTCTTCGGGTGCGACAACCGCGCCCGGCTTAATCGTCTTTCCGTCCCCGTGGACGGCCCAGCCAAAATTACTCACGAGCCCTAATTATGGCTCACGCGAGCACCGAAACCTAAGCGTCTTGGTCAGAAACTCGAAATTCTTTGAGCTCGGCGGCGACGGAGGCTGGCAGGCGGACGTCGACAAGCGTGCCCTCCCCCGTGTAGTCCTCGCCGCGCACGGTGCCTTGGGTGTGGATGCGATCGATCACGTCCCCGCGGGTAAACGGCACGAGAAGCCGCACGTGTTCATCCTGAGAGTTGAGGAACAGCTCCACGCGCGTGGTGAGCTCATCAATGCCCTCCCCCGTCTTGGCGGAAACATACACAACGTTGTCGCGGTCGAGGACGTGACGCAGTTCCGCCAACACCAGCGGATCGGCCTGGTCAATCTTATTGATCACGACGATCTCCGGCGGTGCCTCCTCACCGGTCTCCTTCACGATGTCATAAATGACCTGGTTAACGGCCTCTATCTGCTTCAGCGGGAAGGGATCCGACCCGTCCACCACGTGCAGCATCAGGTCTGCTGCGAGGACCTCCTCCAAGGTGGACTTGAAGGCTTCCACCAACTGCGTGGGCAGATGGCGCACGAACCCAACGGTATCGGTGAAGACGACCTGGCGGCCATCGGCAAGCTCGGCGCGGCGAGTGGTGGGATCCAAGGTCGCGAACAGCGCGTCCTCCACCAGCACGCCGGCACCCGTCATTGCATTAATGAGGGAGGACTTGCCAGCGTTGGTGTAGCCGGCGATGGCGATCTTAGGGATCGTCGATGACGCACGGCGCGAACGCTTAATCTCACGTGCCGTTTTCATCGCCTTAAGCTCCTTGCGAAGCAGGGCCATCTGCGTGCGGATGCGGCGGCGGTCCGTCTCAATCTTGGTCTCACCGGGACCGCGCAGACCAACACCGCCGTTGGAACCAGCACGGCCGCCCGCCTGGCGCGAGAGGTTTCCACCCCAACCACGGGTATGGGTATAGAGGTATTCCAGCTGCGCGAGCGAGACCTGGGCCTTGCCTTCCTTGGACTTGGCGTGCTGCGCAAAGATATCCAGGATGAGCATGGTGCGGTCAATGACCTTGGTGTTGAGCGCACGCTCCAGGGCAGAGAGCTGACCGGGGGTTAGCTCGCCATCGCACACCACGGTATCCGCGCCAGTAGCAGCCACGATGTCCTTGAGCTCGTTCACTTTTCCCGAACCGATATAGGTGCCTGGATCCGGTTTATCTCGCTTCTGGTACAAGGCTTCGACGACTTCGGCTCCCGCGGTTTCCGTCAGAGCGGCTAACTCCGCCATCGTGGCCTCAACCTCGGCCACGGTACCTTCGGTCCACACTCCCACGAGCACCACTTGCTCAAGGCGCAGCTTTCGATACTCCACCTCGTAGCCATCGGTGGTGTCTTCCGCGCGGATGGTGGTCTCACGGTTTACTCGCCGGAAGGCGTTGCGCTCCGCAAGGTCGAGATCACCGGTAGTTGGCTCCTGTGAATTGGGCGCCGGCTCACCAAAAGCCTGCGCGAGGAGATCATCATGGGTTTCTTTTGTCATATGTCCCCTATTCTTGCACGTTGTCCCTCTCAACTGGGAATCTCCGCTTCCTGTTCCCACAGACTTCCGCAGCACGGTGACGTATCAGCGCTGGTTTTTGAGTCCCCTCTGAGACAGATACAATGGTGCGCATGACCGTGAAAGAAACCTCCCACCCAGAGATGCAGGCCATCGGCCTCAACTACGAGCGCTGGCAGGACGCCGTTGAGGCAGCCATTTCCAGCAATCAACTGGCAGTGACCGGGGAGGTTCGCGGGGGACAACTTATCCAGTTCGCGGATCCTTCCGGCGCGCAACTCAATATCCTTGCCGTCGAGCCTTTCGCCACCTTCATTGGTTTCGAGGGCGTTACCCAGGGCTTCGCCCACGTGTCGATGATTAATGATGTCTTGGCTTTCCTGGACATCATTGATCCTTTCGGCAACGTGCTCGCGCAGGCGACGGCAAATCTGGCGCAGGGCCCGCTCCTCGCTGACGAAGACACCCAGCAGTGGCAGCAAGTAGAGCTCACTGCGATGGGTCTCAACGTCTCCGCATTCGACAGCACAGACGCCTACGAAGCAGCGAAGGGAAGCTACCCGGCCACGTTTGAGTCCGTGGGTGCGGACATTGTCGCGGCTGGTTCCGGCGCCGAAACCCCCACCCCGCGCTGCACCTTTGCCGCACGGGTCATGGAATCCGAGTGGCGCCACAACCAGCTCACCGGTGAACGCTTCATTCATCTGGTCATGGATGGTGCATTCCCCTTCGATCTCTGCTTGCCCGAGAGCTTTGGAGACCTCCCGGTAAAGGATTCCGTTCTTGCGGGTTCGGCAATGCTGACCGCCTCGATCGCGCTGCCCACTGGTGGCTGTGGCGGCGAAGGCGGGTGCGCCTGCGGCTCCGGCGGCTGCGGCGGTCACTAGAACTTCCGTAGAGTAGTTCACATGAGTTTTTCCGCATCTCAGCGTCGCGGCCTCGCGCTCCTGCTCGCCGTGGTTACCGCTGCGGTGTTGATTCTGACACTGAAGCTGCCGGGAGTTATCCTCGCCGCGTTTGTGTGCGCAGCGCTGTGGCTCTTTGCTGACGCTCGCCCCAACGCCTCGGAACATGCAGCACTGCGGGCTTCTATTGCTCTCACGGTGGAGGACATCACCGGGGTCCTCGAGGACTACGCGACGTTTGCCACGAGCGACGACGCCGAGTCCCTCGCCGACCGCACGTTGCACCGCCCGGCGCTTGTCGACGCCGACTGCGCCAACCCCACCATCGAAGCGTTCCACTATGAGATGCATGGCGCGCAACGCTTCTTACGCCGCCTCGATGCTCGAGTAAACTCGCCGAATGCCGAGACAAGTGAGCTTGAATCCCTGCTCAAGGTAGCCGATGAGCGCGCCGCCGAGCTCAAAGAAGCCTGGCTCGCCGCCCGCCGCGCTGCCTTGGCCTTGGGAACCAATTACGAAAAGGAGGACGGACGCTAAACGCCGTCCTGAAAGCCCTATAGTGACGTTTCACCAGTTGCCACGATGCGCGAAGGGCCCGTCAGCGTGGAGCCGTCCTCGGTGAGTTCTACCTGGACCTCGCCGCCGGGGACGATGACGCGGACGCTGCCGGTGATGCGGGAGGCGTCGGCAAGCGCGGCGCACGCTGCCGCCACCGTCCCGGTGCCGCACGAACGGGTCTCGCCCGAGCCGCGCTCGAAGACGCGCATGTGAACCGTTCCATCCTCCAGGGGCGTGACCAGCTCAACGTTGACGCCAGCCGGGAAGAAGTCGGTATCAAATACCGGTTGCTCGAGGCGCTTTCCAGCCAATTCCTCTGGGCTAAGGTCTGGGATAACCGCCGCCAAATGGGGATTTCCCACGTCTACGCCAAGGCCGGCAAAGCTCTCCCCCGCCATCGACGCTGTGGAGACGCCGAGCACCTGTGCTGGGCCCATCTCCACGCTGACTTCGGCCGCTGTGTCGTTAAAGGAGTGCACGGTCACCTGCTTGGCCCCTGCACGAGTGCCCACGGTGAAGGCGTCGGTATCCACCAACCCCCGTGAGCGGACCCAGTGTGCGAAGACCCGGGTGCCGTTGCCACACATCTCCGCAATCGAGCCATCCGCATTGCGGTAGTCCATGAACCAGTCCTCCGCAGCGATACCCGGCGCGAGTTCCTCAATCTCCCCATTGGCAAGCAGCTGACCGGCGCGGATAACGCGCAGCACGCCGTCCGCACCGATTCCCGCACGACGGTCACACAGAGCCACTACCTTTTCCGGCGGCAGCGCTTCTGTTCCTTCCACAATGACGAAGTCGTTCTCAGTTCCGTGGCCTTTTGCAAACTTCATAGGTTTAAAGTCTACTGTCCTTCCACGATACGCAATGCCTGCGGCGTCGTCTCGGCCGCAGCATCGAGCCACTGGATCCGCTTGTCGCGGTTGAACCAGGAGCGCTGGCGGCGCACATAGCGGCGGGTTCCGGTAATGGTGCGCTCCACTGCTTCTTCCCATGTCAGCTCGCCGCGCTGGGCTTGCAGCACCTGTGCGTAGCCGATCGCCCGGCCTGCTGTGGAGTCAGCCTTTAGACCGTGGGCTTGGAGGTTTTCAACTTCCTCCACGAGCCCTTTATCGAACATGAGGCGGCTGCGCAGCTCAATGCGTGGGTTCAGCCAGCTGGAATCCGTGCGCAGACCGAGGATTATCGTCCCCCACCGGGGCGGAGCATTCTTCGGTGGCTGGCTGGCTTTGAAGGGCTTCCCAGTAAGCTCGATAACCTCCAGCGCGCGCACGGTGCGGCGCGGGTCTTTGTCCTCGATGATGGCTGCGGCCGCTGGGTCCACAGCGGCCAGCTCCGCGTGCAGGGCATCGGTACCGATCTCTTGGCGCCGTGCCTCCCAGCGGGCCCGCACCTGCGGGTCAGTGGGTGGGAATTGCCAGTTATCCACGAGCGATTGGACATACAGCATGGAGCCGCCCACCAGAATCGGGGTTTTACCGCGTGCACGGATGCCGTCAATATCCGCGATGGCGGAGGCCTGATAGCGCGCTACCGACGCCGTTTCCGTCACGTCCCACACGTCCAGCTGATGGTGCGGAATGCCTTCGCGTTCCTCCTTTGTCAGCTTGGCTGTGCCGATATCCATGCCCCGGTAGAGCTGCATCGAATCAACGTTGACAACTTCCCCGTCGAGCTCGTGCGCAAGAGCTACACCGAGCGCTGATTTCCCGGAGGCCGTCGGGCCCACCACCGCGATAGGGGTTGGGCCGGGTGCTTGGACTTCAGGCATTAGCACTGCCACCCCGCCACATAGCGCCCTACCCCGAGGGTTGAATCCGCCGCCCGCAGTTCCGCGTGACGTGGGTGCACGCTTGCCAGCTGCGCCCAGAGGCTCGTCTCGAGCACACCGGCAGCACGGAGGCGCTCTTCGTCGCAGTGGCCTTCCCCTCCCGCTAGGATGCTTTCGCACCACAGGTGTGCATCCCGTGCGCCATCGACAAGCGCAAGCGGCGCGCGCTCGGTCAGGCCGGCCGAACCGTCAACGCAGACCACAGTCAAGCGCCCGGGGCGGACCTCACCGAGCTCAGCGCGGGAATCCTCCACCACGAAGCCCGGTTCATCGGAAGTGAGATTAAGTGCACGGCTAAGCACGTAGCGGGCCATGATTTCCGGAAGGAAATTCCCGCCGCCGACATTGACCTGCGGTGCTCCCCATGCTTTCAAGCTCCCCGTGTGCTCGGTACGCCAGCGCACGTCGCGCGATCCCACAATGTCCACCTGGAGGGGGCTGCTGCCGCTCACGCGTGCGGCATCACGGGCCAACTCGCACGCAGCACTGAGCAGCGCACGCGAGGCATCATCGCTGGGTGAGAGTTCTTCCGCCAAGGCCGGTGAGGCTGGCATAATCATGAGATTCTGCATCGACTCCCATCCTATAAGGTTAGTTTTTCGGGGTTAACACGCGGCTGCGCGGCTGAAACGGTAGTGTTGTGTGACATAAGTTCTGGCAGCCGTGTCGCGCGGCGCGATAGTACCGAAGGTGGTTTCCTACCATGTCCGCTATTCCTTCCCCTGGAGCCATGCCCCGCAAGGGTTCTCGCCCCGGCCCAACTCCTTCCGCCCCGGCAGCTCGCCCGGTGCAGCCTGTGAAGAACGATCCCACTCAGTGGGGCCGCGTTGATGCTGATGGTTCGGTGTATGTCAAAGCACCCGAGGGCGAACGCAAGATCGGTGAATGGCAGGCGGGTACTCCTGAAGAAGGCCTAGCGCATTTTGGCGCACGCTACGATGATTTGTCTACTGAGATCGAGCTGCTGGAATCCCGCCTGAATGCACATCCGGGCGATGCAGCATCGATTAAGGCTACCGCGGCAGAGCTGCGGGAATCCCTGCCCACGCAGGCGGTGATTGGTGATATCGCAGCCTTGGATCAGCGCCTGGGCACCGTCATCGAGCATTCCGTCGAAGCCGGCGAGCAAGCACAGGCCGATAAGGCCCGCCGCCGCGAGGAGGCAATCGCAAAGAAGGAGAAGCTCGCCGCAGAGGCCGAGGACATCGCCGCTAACTCGACAGAGTGGAAGGCCGCCGGCGACCGCATCCGCGCCATCCTCGAGGAATGGAAGCAGATCCGCGGCATCGACCGTCACACGGATGATGCCTTGTGGAAGCGCTACTCCCGCGCCCGCGATTCCTTCAACCGCCGCCGCGGCTCGCACTTCGCTGAGCTCGACCGCAACCGCGCTGCTGCCCGCGCCAAGAAGGAAGAATTGGTTGAGCGCGCAGAAGCCATCAAGGAATCCACCAACTGGGGTGAGACGGCGCGCGCTTACCGCGACCTCATGACGGAGTGGAAGGCCGCTGGCCGCGCGCCGCGCGAGATCGATGACAAGCTCTGGGCCCGCTTCCGCGCCGCGCAGGACCACTTCTTTAATGCCCGCAACGCCGTCAACGATGAGCGCGACAAGCAGTTCGCAGAGAACGCCGCCGCCAAGGACGCACTCATTGCGGAATATGACTCCCAGATTGATCCCACCAAGTCGCTCGACGCGGCAAAGGCCAAGCTGCGAGAGCTGCAAGAAAAGTGGGAGGAGATTGGTTTCGTCCCACGCAATCAGGTGCGCGAGTTCGAGGCTAAGATTTCCGCTCTGGAAAAGCGCGTAAGCGATGCCGAGGATTCAGAGTGGCGCCGGACCGATCCGGAGGCCCAGGCCCGCGTGGCTCAGTTCCAGGCCAAGGTGGATGACTTCACCGCTCAAGCAGAAGCAGCTGAGGCCAAGGGCAATACCAAGAAGGCAGAGGATCTGCGTACCCAGGCCAAGCAGTGGCAGGAGTTCGCGGATGCCGCCGCGGCTGCTGTCAACGGCAAGTAAGCGCGCTGCGTAGCCTGAGTGTTCGTTCACATCGTCGCCCCGCCGGGCTCGGCACACGCTGAGCCCGCTGACTGTCTCCGCAGCTTCGTCTTCGACGCTAACCTTGCCGCGCAAGAGGCCAGCGGTGATCCCGCAGCCAGTGGCTCTCCACGTCGCGTGCTCCAGCGTCTCCAAGGTTCTACGGAGTCACGCACCTACCTCTTTGGTCTGACAGACTCCGTCTTGGGCCCAGCTGGAGAGTTAGGCTTGCCAGTTATTTCGGCCGCCGAGCCCAGCCCGGAAATTGACTTCGACGGTTTCATCCACATCTCGCTTCCGCTTTTGGAAGAGACAGATAACGCCGACATCGAGTGCGTCCTCGCCGCCGATCTCCTCCCGCTGCCTGGGGAAGAGCTGGAGCCGGAAGCCCTCGAGGTCACGCGGATCTTGGCCCGCGAAGCCCAACGCCTTACCCGCCAGCTAGGCCGCAAGAATGCCCAGGTTGGCATGCTGTACCCGCCGGACGCGGACTACTCATACGATCCGATGTCGCAGGCCTACCTCGAACTGGGCTTTCGCCAGAAGCACGCCGAGCGCCAGATGTACATCGACATCGCTGCCACCTCCCCGGTCCTCGGCGCGCACGTCTGGCCGGACTACGACATTCCGGATGCACTGCTTGACGACGTCCTCCGCTTGCTCACCCTCGCCTCCACCGACGCGGTCTACGGTGACTTGAGCGTCGAGCCCATCGTGTGGACGCGGCAGCGCCTCAAGGAGGCCCACGCCCGACTGCGCTCCCGCGGAGCGCACACTCTGCTCGTGGGTATTCTCGACCAAGGTAATGTCGTCGCCCTCACGGAGCTCTCCCGCCACGGCGATGCAGACCCCGAGGTGTGCGAGTGGACGCTCACAGTGACTGACCGTGAATACCGACGCCGCGGGTTCGCCACGCGCGCCAAACAGCACGCTCAGTACGCAGTGGCGCACCACTGGCCCACCGTGCGCCGTGCGTACTGCTCAGTGGCCCAGGCCGATCCAGCGATGAACGCGCTGTATGCCCGCCTCGGGGCGCACGTCATTTCCGCCAGCAGCGCCTACGAACTCACCGTGTAAACGGGGTAGTCGGTATAGCCGCGCTCCCCTCCCGTGTAGAACGTGCTCTCATCCGGCGCGGTAACAGGCAATTCCTCCTGCCAGCGGCGGACTAGGTCCGGATTCGAGATAGCCAGCCGCCCCACCGCCACGGCATCGCCGTACTGCACCAGCTGCTCGGCCTCCTCCCGCTGGGTGATGCGGCCAAAGCCTGAGTTGAGGATGACGCGTGTCTTCCCGTTGGCGCGAACAAGAGTGCTCAGCTCGGTGATGAGCTCACCAGTGGGCTCTGCGTGCAGGAAGGAAACATAGGCCAAGCCGAGGTCCTCGATAGCGCGAAGCAGCCCACCGTAGGTGGCGCGCACATCCTCAACGTCGCTTTCCTCAATGCCTTGAATATTGTTTTGCGGCGATAGGCGCAGCGCAAGGCGGTCCGCGCCAATCTCTTCAGCCACCGCACGCAGGATCTCCTCCACAAGGCGATAGCGATGTTGCGGGCTTCCGCCATAAGCATCGTCGCGGTGATTGGAGCTTGGGGAAAGGAACTGGTGCAAAAGATAGCCGTTGGCACCGTGGATCTCTACGCCATCCATGCCTGCGTCAATAGCGTTGCGTGCGGCTTGCCGGAACTCATCGATGATGCGCGGCATCTCTTCACTATCGAGTGCTCGGGGCACTGGGCACTCCTTACGGGATTCGAAATCTCTCACCGCAGTGCCGGAGGCCAGCGCGGAGGGAGCTGCCGGCTCCGCCCCTTCAAGAAGGCTGGCATGAGACAATCGCCCGCCATTCATTACCTGCATGAAGATGCGCCCGCCGGAATCGTGAACGGACTTCGCCACGCGACGCCACCCGGCTATCTGCTCTGATGTCTCGATACCAGGCTGGCCTGGGAAGGCACGGCTGGTCACCGCTGGGAACACACCTTCTGTCACGATTAGCCCCATGGAGGCGCGTTGCGTGTAGTACCTCTCATGCAGCTGCGTGGGGACGCCGTCGCGCCCTGCGCGCGACCGGGTCAAAGCCGCCATCGTCACGCGGTTTGGAAGCGTTAGTCGTCCCAGTTCTAAAGAGTCAAAGAGTGTAGCCATGCACTCCACAACACGAATCTAGGAACGCTTATTCCTCGCCCTGATGGCTCCGGTGGCGTGAGGCGGCGCGCGAGCGGCGGTCGTCGATAAGCAGCGGGTTCTGTTCCGCTGGAAGCGCGGTCGCGGCTTCGTTCTGCAGGACTCCCACGTGGTCAAGCTGCCCCGAGACTTCCCGCACGCGCTCCGCGGCGGCTAACTGCTCAGGGCTGCGGCGCAACGCCACTTGGCAGTACACCAGGAAGGCCACCAACGTAGACACAGCGCCCACGTACATGCCAATAGATGCCCCCTCAGCGGCACCGCCGCGGTACCAGAATCCCCACAAGTTAACGAAAAAGGAGATGGTCACCATCATCCATGCGGCGAGAGCCACAGACGTCCGCCGCGTAAGGATCGTAGCGGTAGTCAGAATTCCCACGCCACCCAACGCTAACCAGGCGCTAACGGTCTCCATAAGTGAAATTCGCACTCCCTCGGCGGTTCCGCCTACGAAGAGTGCTTCCCATCCACGGGCGTCACCGGCATAAGGCAACACCAGATACGCTACCCACACCACGACAGACACGATGAGCGCATATTTGTGCTTTCCCAGTTCGATGGTCTTCGCCGCGCGCTTTTCTGCGGCGACAGCATCGCGCACCTGCTTCAAGTCATCACTCATAGAATCGGAGCCTACTCCCTTCTAGCAGCCACAGGAATCAGCGGGAGCGCTGGGCTTGCCGACGCCCGGCAGGCCCAACCCCACCCCAATCGGTGCCGTGGTGGGGGTCTGCCCCGCTGCCGACATGTCGCCGGCCTTGGTGCGACGGTGCTCACTGACACCGGAATCGGCCACGAGGAAGAAAGAGCCCGCATCCGTCACGGTGGTGTGCACGACATCGCCAGGGCGAATCTCCGCGGAGATGTCCTTGCCCTCACCATCGACGGGAGCAAAGTGAACGAGGCGGCCATCGCGAGCACGGCCGGTAAGACGGTGGGTCTCGGCGGACTTACGGCCGCCTTCCGCCTGGACCAGGAGCTCCACATCGGTGCCAATGAGCTTCGCGTTCTCCTCGGCCTGGATGGAGTCTTGCAGCGCTACCAGGCGCTCGAAGCGCTCCTGCACTACATCCTTCGGGATCTGATTCTCCATGACCGCAGCCGGGGTTCCCGGACGCGGCGAGTACTGGAAGGTAAACGCGGAGGCAAAGCGGGCGCGACGCACCACATCCAGGGTGGCCTCAAAGTCCTCCTCCGTCTCACCGGGGAAGCCCACGATGATATCGGTGGTGATGGCGGCATGCGGCATTTTCTCGCGCACTTCGTCGAGGATGCCCAGGAATTTCTTCGTGCGGTAGGAACGGCGCATGTCTTTGAGGACCTTGTCGGAGCCAGACTGCAGCGGCATGTGCAACTGCGGGCACACCGCAGGGGTCTCCGCCATGGCATCGATGACATCGGAGGTGAACTCTGCCGGGTGCGGGGAAGTAAAGCGCAGGCGCTCAAGCCCCTCAATCTTGCCCACTTCCCGCAGCAGCTTGGAAAAGGCGAAGCGGTCTCGCGGCAGGTCCGGGTCAGCGAAATTGACGCCATAGGCATTGACGTTTTGGCCCAGCAACGTCACCTCAGAAACGCCCTGGTCCACCAAGGCCTGAACCTCTGCGAGGATGTCGCCAGGGCGGCGGTCCTCTTCCTTGCCGCGCAGGGAAGGAACGATGCAGAAAGTACAGGTGTTATTGCAGCCCACGGAGACCGATACCCACCCGGCATAGGCGGACTCGCGCTTGGCCGGCAGCACGGAGGGAAAAGCCTCAAGCGCGTCGACGATTTCAACCTGGGCCTCATCATTGTGGCGGGCGCGTTCAAGAAGTGTCGGCAACGCCGCCATGTTGTGGGTGCCGAATACCGCATCGACCCACGGCGCGTGGTCAAGGACTGTGTCCTTATCCTTTTGCGCCAAGCAGCCGCCCACAGCGATCTGCATGCCGGGGTGGTTTTCCTTCGTTTTCTTCAGCGCACCTAGGGTTCCATACAAACGCTTGTCCGCGTTCTCACGCACAGCACAGGTGTTAAAGACTACGAGGTCAGGCTCGGCGCCATCCGGTGCCGCCGAGTAGCCGGCTTCCTCGAGCAAACCGGAGATGCGCTCGGAGTCATGAACGTTCATTTGGCAGCCGAAAGTCCGCACCTCATAGGTGCGGGGCTGAGTATTACTTACGGGGGAGCTCACGGGGGGACATTCTAACTGGCCCATCCGGCTACTCATAATGCCTTTAATTCGGCGATGCGCGCATCAAGAGCCTCGATGGATATGCGCATGACAAGTTCCTGGTTGTAGCCGCGCCGCGCGAGCGTTCCCACGATGCGGCGCAGGAATTTGTCCCTTTGATGCCGGTCGGCCGGAACCTTTTTAAGCGTCCGTGCCTTCTTCTCCGCGACCTGGCGGGCGACAGCCTCTTCAGATTCTTCTGTAATCTGCTCTAAGGCTGCGGCCCGATCAGCGGCATCAACGCCCTTCTCCTTGAGCTCCACGTTGAGGGCTCGGGACGACTTGCCGCGCCGCGCATGACGCTGGCGAACCCATTCCTTGGCAAAGCTCGCGTCATCAACAAGGCCGACATCTGCGAGGTCATCAACAACTTCCTCGACCACGTCGGGCTCGAAGTCCGCAGCAACGAGGCGGTCACGCAGTTCTTTGCGGGAACGCGCTCTCTGATCCAGCAGACCCAGCGCACGAGAACGCACGGGAGCCTTCGCTGCCTCGGCTGCTGCATCAACCAGCTGCCCGCCCGCGTCACCTGATTCATAGGATTCGAGGGCCTGGCGCAGCTTCGCAATCTTCTCCGGTGAGGGTTGTGCCATTGATCCCGTTTAGTCGTCGTCGAAATCGACGTTCGGAACCAGATCCACAGACTCATCCGTCAGCGGATCATCTGCTCCTGGCACATCCATGGCCACGTTGTCGCCACTCTCGGCAGCGGCAGCACCCACACCGAGCTTGACAAAGATCTTCTTCTCAATCTCATCCGCCAGATCCGGATTGTCCTTGAGGAAGTTACGAGCCTTCTCCTTGCCTTGGCCCAGCTGGTCACCCTCATAGGTAAACCAGGAACCAGACTTCTTGATGAAGCCATGCTCAACGCCGAGGTCAATGATGGAAGACTCGCGCGAAATACCTTCGCCATACATGATGTCAAACTCAGCGATCTTGAACGGCGGGGAGACCTTGTTCTTTACAACCTTGAGCTTGGTGCGGTTACCAATGGCATCCTGACCGTCCTTGAGGGTCTGAATGCGGCGAATATCGCAGCGTACCGAGGCGTAGAACTTCAGCGCCTTACCACCAGTCGTGGTTTCCGGCGATCCAAACATGACGCCGATCTTCTCACGGAGCTGGTTGATGAAGATGGCGGTGGTCCCCGAGTTATACAGAGCACCCGTCATCTTGCGCAGCGCCTGGGACATGAGACGAGCCTGGAGGCCAACATGGCTATCACCCATCTCACCTTCGATCTCCGCCTTGGGGGTCAGGGCAGCAACCGAGTCAATCACGATGATGTCAATGGCGCCAGAGCGCACGAGCATATCGGCGATTTCCAAAGCCTGCTCACCAGTATCCGGTTGGGAGACCAGCAGGTTATCGGTATCAACGCCAAGCAGTCGTGCATACTCCGGATCGAGAGCGTGCTCAGCATCGATGAAGGCCGCAATACCGCCAGTCTTCTGCGCCGATGCAATAGCGTGCAGGGCAACGGTGGTCTTACCCGAGGATTCCGGACCATAAATCTCCACGATGCGGCCACGCGGGAAGCCGCCGACGCCCAATGCGATATCGATGGCCGTATTACCGGAGGAAATAGCCTGGATTGGCGGGCGATCATCATCACCCAGGCGCATAACGGCGCCTTTACCAAAATCCTTCTCAATCATCGCCATGGCAGCGTCAAGGGCTTTTTGACGATCATTGCCCTTGCTCGCTGCCGAGGACTTCTTCTTCGTAGCCATTCATTTCCTCACTATCGTGCGTCAGTTGTAGTGCGTTCTTACGCGTTAATTAAAAGTGGCACCTAATTAGACTGCCACGTGGCAGCTGAGGTTCCCTGGCGCGACTCAAACAGCCTTAGCGCCCTCTCCTCAAGCCACGAAGTCACCCTAACGTGCCCGCCGGACCACGTCCCACAATACACACACAAGTGTTCGATTTTCCATTTCGCCCAAGCGCGTGTCCCAGCAACAGCCTCCACTACTGAAGTACCCAAGGACCGTCCTGCTCTTGCCGCGAGAAGGTCACCTTCTCAGCAGTCTGAAGAACGGCCACCTCCTCCCCTAATGAGCTGCAAACATCCAGGTCATCAAGGTCAGCCCTGCTACTCATATACTTGGAATACCCCGGCCCTTGCACATCACGGTAGAGCTCAACGCTACCCGCCGCCGGTGGCACCCACTCATCATCCTCATCTGTACCTCCCTGCCAGGTTCCATCGCTGGCGGCGAGGACATCCCTTTCGGCAGCGCCAGGGCAAATAATGATCACCCGTTCATACTCCGAATCGAAGATGTCACCGATCGGCATGTCTACGCTTCCCGGCTCCCTTTCCTCGACCCCAGCGGCCTCATCGATATTTTCGATGACATTCGCGGAATTCACCAACGAACATCCAGCTAGGCCGCCTATGACCGCACCGGAAAGAAGTACTACTGCCCCATAGCGCGCCCTAAGGCACCCTAAACCCTTAAGCCACGCTTGTTTCTGCCCAATTTCCATGCACCAAAGATACCCCGTTCGGGGTGGATGCGCCGCCCAAATTACGTGCTTGAACACTGTTCAAAAGGTGCTATTTGCTGCACAGTTATCCCACTGGATAAACTTTGGCCCATGAAAAAGAATTCCGTCGCGACTGACATCGCGTACGTCGCGGTCTTTACCGCGCTCATCATAGTCTTTGCTTTTGTCTCTATCCCCACTCCCACCGCGGGCGTGCCCATCGTTCTTCAAAACGCGGTTATCATCCTCGCGGGTCTGGTCCTCGGCGGCCGCCGCGGCCTCTTCGTAGGCCTGCTCTTCATTGCCCTCGGCCTCGTTGGCCTTCCCATCCTCGCCGGCGGACGTAGCGCGTTGAGCGCTCTCGCCGGCCCCACGGTTGGCTACCTCGTTGGTTATGTGGTTGCCCCGGCCATCGCCGGACTCATCGCCTACCGCGCCCCGCGCAACAAGGGTGGAATGACGCTCGTCCTCGCTATCGCCGGCGTCGTTGGCCTCGCCGTCCAGTACTTCTGCGGAATTCTCGGCCTGATGTACCGCTCTGACATGTCCTTCGGTGCAGCCACCATCGCCCAGGGGCCATTCCTCATCCCCGATCTCATCAAGGTCGCCGTAATGGTTGTCATTGCGGTCGGCGTCCACGCAGCGTTCCCAGACCTGATGGGCCGACGCACCGCTAAGGCGAAGTAGCTCCCGTGCCGCTCATTGAATTCCGTAACGTGTCCGTCACCTTCGACGAGACGCCGGTGCTTAACGACGTTTCCCTCAACTTGAGCGAACAACGCATCGGCATCATCGGCGCCAACGGCGGCGGCAAGTCAACCCTCGTCCGGCTCATCAATGGTCTCGGTGAGCCCTCACGCGGTGAGGTCTTGGTGGACAACATGGACGTCGCCAAGCACGGCAAAGAAATCCGGCGCCGCGTGGGATTCGTGTTCTCAGACGCCGAGAACCAAATCGTCATGCCGCAGGTACGCGATGACGTGGAATTCTCCCTGCGGCGCCTCAAGCTGCCTCGGGAGGAACGCACCGCGCGTGTCGACGCCGCACTCGAACGCTTCGACCTCGACGCCCTGGCCGAGCAATCCCCACACTCGCTCTCCGGCGGGCAGAAACAGCTCCTTGCGCTGGCTGCGGTACTGGTCATGGAACCGACCGTTATCATCGCCGACGAGCCGACAACCCTGCTGGATCTGCGCAACCGTGACCGCATTCGCCGCGAGTTCGCCAGCCTGGAGCAGCAGCTGATCGTGGTTACCCACGACCTCGACTTCCTCTCCGACTTTGACCGCGTTCTGTGCATTGACGACCACCACGTAGCCGCCGATGGAACACCCGACGAGGTCATTCCCTTCTATACGAAGCTCATGGAATCCCGTCCCCTCTAGCGATCATGCCCAAGAACATCCCACTCGGCTTCTATGTCGACGCCGACACCATCATCCACCGCATCCCCGCCGCGGTGAAGTTCCTCGTACTCATCGGCTTCATCCTCGTGACTTCGCTGGCCGTTCACACGATCGGTTGGGCAGCGCTAAGCCTCGCTCTCCCCCTTGCCCTCTTCCCCATTGCCCGGGTTCCCTTTCGCGTCGCGCTCGGCCAGCTCGCGCCGCCGCTCTATCTCCTCGTCGCACTCGCTGCATTTCAGTGGTGGCAGAAGGACTTCACGGCGGCTGCCATCATGTTCCTCACGATTTACGCGGCGATTAGCGCGGCGGTCCTGCTGACGCTCACGACGAAGGTCTCGGAGATGATGGACTCCCTGGATCGCGCCCTCGCCCCGCTGGGGCGCCTCGGGGTCCCCGTTGAGAACATCACGCTGGCGATGTCCCTGACTATTCGACTGCTTCCCCTCATGCTGGGAACCGTGGTCGAGGTGCTAGACGCACGAAAAGCCCGGGGCGCCACGGCATCATTAACAGCTTTTGGCACCCCGGTTATCATTCGCTCTATCCGCCGCGCACGCGCCATGGGTGAGGCGCTTCAAGCGCGCGGCGTCGGCGACTAAGCCTATTCTCGCCTATTCTCCGCGCAGCTCGCGCAGGCGAGCCTGAACAGCATCGTTCTGCACGTTCGGCTGAGCCTGGGTTCCTGCCGAGCCGATTGCCTGCTGGGAGTTGCCCTCCACGGCCTTCGGGTTATTCATCTCCGCGCGAATCTGCTCGAGACGGGAGTGGCCAGCCAGTTGCACGCCAGCCTGCTCAATCTCCTGCATACGGTTAGACACGGAGTTCTCCGCGAGCTCTGCCTGGCCCAGGGCCTTGGAGTAACGGCGCTCAATCTTGTCGCGCACCGCGTCCAGGGACGGGGTGTTGCCGTTGGCAGAAAGCTCATTCATCGAGTTGAGGGACTCGGAAACCTTCTCCTGCATCTTGGCCTGCTCAAGCTGGGACAGCAGCTTCGAGCGCTCGTTGACCTTCTCACGCAGGGCCATGCCATTGCGCTCGACGGCCTTCTTAGCCTGCTCCGCCTGCTGCAGTGCCTGATCATGCAGCTTCTTGGTGTCCTCAACAGACTCCTCGGCAGTTACCAACTGGGCGGCGAAGGCTTCTGCTGCGTTCTCATACTCGGTAGCCTTCTGTGCATCGCCTTCAGCACGAGCCTTGTCCGCCAAGTTCAGAGCGTTGCGGGTGTTCTGCTGCAGCTTTTCGATCTCGCTGAGACGGCGGTTGAGCTGCATCTCCAGCTGACGCTGGTTGCCGATGACCGCCGCAGCCTGCTGCGAGAGCTCCTGGTGCTGGCGCTGAGCTTCCTCGATTGCCTGCTCAATCTGTACCTTCGGATCAGCGTTCTCCTCGATCTTCGAATCGAAGAGAGCCATCAAGTACTTCCAGGCCTTTACGAATGGATTCGCCATAACAGAAGGTGCCTTTCTCAGCAGTTCGTTGTGTCTATAAAAAGTGTTCGAAAAGAATTCTCTGCCTGCCTAATATTAGCGAAGCAAGCAGTGCTACGCCGCGGTTCTACGGTTCCGATGCTGCGGGTGCGGTGGACGCTAGCTCCTCATCCATCGATGGCAGCGCCATGTAGCCAGCGGCCTCGATGAGAACATCGGAAACACTGACATCAAGCGCATGGCACACGGATGCCAGAAGCTCAGAGGAAACCTCCTTGCGGCCGCGCTCCAACTCCGAAAGGTATCCCGGGGACACGCGCGCTACACCGGCGAGCTCACGAAGGGTCACGCCCTTATCCGCACGGAAGGCGCGAAGCGTCAGTCCGAGTGCCTCACGCAGCAGCGGCTCAGGGGTCCGCGTCGACCGCGTGCTGGTCTGGGTGGGCTTATCAAGTAATGCAACTGAAGTGTTCATCACTCCGTACAACGGCCCAGCACTCCTCCTTGTTCCCACAATCAACTATTTTTCTTCAAGAGTTGATAGGAGAAGACTCAATGCTGCCTCAACTGCACCGGCACGAATCGCGTTGCGCCCCTCAGCAGAAAGCTCATAGAGGACGCCGCGCTTGGCGACGCCCCCGTCGCCCCTCCCGCACAGCCCCACATACACGGTTCCCGCAGGTTTACCTTCTTGGAGGTCCGGCCCGGCCACACCAGTCAGCCCTAGCCCCCAATCCGCACGCGTTTCGACAACTGCGGCCTCAGCCATCTGCGCGGCAGTAGCGGCAGACACCACGCCTTGATCGTCAAGCTCTTCCACGGTGGTGTTGAGGAAATGTGCCTTGACCTCTGTCGCATACGTCACCAGACCGCCCCGCAACACCGCCGAGGCTCCCGGCACGCTCGCCACAGTGGCAGCGGCTAAACCTGCAGTAAGGGACTCACAGAACGCCACGGTTTCGCCGCGCTCGCGGAGCTTGGACACTAATTGCTTCTCGATGCTCACTGGTTCTCCCTACGGCCATCAATGAGATACTGGATGCCGGTCAGGACAGTAACGAAGGCGGCAGCCAACATGACGAGGAAGCTCGGAAGGTCCATCCACCCCGGCAGCGGACAGAGATACAACGCCACCGCCAAGGTCTGCAGCGCTGTCTTGAGCTTTCCACCTTGGGAAGCCGGCACCACTTTTCCTTGGCGCAGCAAGAAGAAGCGCCAAATAGTAATCCCGAACTCACGGAAAAGAATGACGACGGTGATCCACACGGGCAGAGCACCAGTGATGTTGAGGCACACGAAGGCCGCAGTCATCAGAGCCTTATCCGCGATGGGATCCGCAATCTTGCCGAAATTTGTAATGAGCCCACGCGAGCGTGCAATATCGCCGTCCAGCTTGTCTGTGAGCATGAGGAGCGCAAAGCATACAAAGGCCCACCACTCATGTCCGGCCAGAACCAACCAGGCGAACAGGGGGATAAAGAGGATGCGCAAACTGGTCAAGATATTGGGAAGATTCCAATTGGAGACCTCGGGATTTACATCCGCGGTTTGAGAGTGGTTGTGCGCAGCCTGAGAATCATTCACGCCCTTCATCCTACCGTGGCCTCCCTACCCCTCGCGCGAGCACTACCATGGAAAATATGAAGTACTTCGCTGTCTCCTATGAATACAATCCATCCAACCCAGTCATCGCAAATGTTCGCCCGAAACACCGCGAGTTCATCGGCGCGCTCCATGAGAAAGGCCAGATCTGCGGATCGGGCCCCTTCACCGATTCCAAGGGTGGGGCTCTCATCGTCCTGCAGTTTGAGGACGAGTCAATTGAGGTGGCCGAGGTAATCGCCCTCATGGACCAAGATCCCTTCTACACCGAAGGCGCTGTTGCGGGCCGTGCCTTCCGCGAGTGGAATCCCGTTATCAATTCCTTTTAAACTCTTCCCCCCATGCTGCCCGGGACTCGGGCAGCACTCGGAGTTAGGGCAGCTCGGATTTCGGCAGGTCCTCTGCCTTGCCCACAAGCTCTCCCTGCTTGTTACGAACGATCTTGTTGCCAAAATCGTCCCAGTCGTAGTGGTTGTGGGAAATCACCACGCCACCCTGAGTTTGGTCGCGCTTGTCTTTCCACACGGACAGCAACACAGTGATTGCGAGCACGCCGACGATGACCAGCAGCGACATCAGCGTGGAAATCTCCGGCACGGCGGAAACATCCTCACCGCCATTAATGAACGGCAAGTTGTTCTCATGCAATGCGTGGAACAACAGCTTGACGCCGATGAACAGCAGAATGATACCCAGGCCATAGGGCAGGTAAACCAGACGGTCCAACAGGCCATCGATGAGGAAGAACATCTGACGCAGCCCCATGAGCGCGAATGCGTTGGTGGTGAATACCAGGAAGGGCTCCGAGGTAATGCCGTAGATGGCGGGGATGGAGTCGAAAGCAAACATGACGTCGATAAGCCCAATTGCTGCCAGCGCCACGAACAGCGGGGTAAGCGCGAACTTCCCCTTCTTCTCCCCGGACTCTTCACGGTGGGTGAGCTTATCGCCGTGGTAGCGCGGGGTTACGTGTACGACCTTGCGCAGCCATTTGACCACCAACATGTCATTGGGGTCAGTCTCCGGGGCGTCGTTGATCTCATCGATGAGCAGCTTCACTGCGGTGTAAATGAGGAAGATTGCGAAGATGTAGAAGACATCGGACCATGCAGCGATAATTGCCGCGCCCAACAAAATGAAAATGAGACGGAATACCAGTGCCAAAACGATTCCGATGAGGAGCACCTTCTGCTGGTATCTGCGGGGGATTTTGAAGGATCCCATGATGAGCGAGAAGACGAATAGATTGTCCACGCTCAGCGCCTGTTCCGTCACCCAACCGGTGTAGAACTGAGCGGCATGTTCGCTGTCCCACAGCACCCATACAACTCCGCCGAAGACAACGGCGATTGCCATATAGAACAGCGTCCACCCACCGGATTCCTTGAGCGTAGGCTCATGGGGCGAGCGAACGTGGCTGTAGAAATCGAAAATAAAAAAGCCCAGAATCACCACCATGGTGATGGCCCAAACCCACAATGGTACGTGCATAATGCGCTATCCCTCCGGTCGACGCGACAACAAAGACCGGAGGTCTCCCCCGCTAGTGATGCTTACGCAGAGCAACGCTAGCCGGCGCGACCGGGAACTGTACCGCAGTTGCCGTGTTGACGATCGACGCCGAGGATTGGGGTACTCCCCTCCAAGACTCGTCCTATCCTACACGGAACTTAGAACGCACCTGTGGAGGGGTTGGCAGAGATTTCGACGGTGCGGGTATCTGCTGACTCCTCGTCAGCACCGTCAGTGCCTTCAGCTTCCTGGACTTCCTTCGGTGCCTCTGCTGGGTCCGCCCCCTTGATCATCCAAATGATGGTGTCGAGCTCTTCCGGTTTGACCAGCACCTCACGGGCCTTGGAGCCTTCCGATGGCCCGACCACACCGCGTGATTCCATGAGGTCCATGAGTCGGCCGGCCTTGGCGAATCCGATACGCAACTTGCGCTGGAGCATCGAGGTGGAACCCAGCTGGGACGTGACCACGAGGTCGACGGCCTCCAAGAGGTCGTCCATGTCCTTGCCGATCTCCTCGTCGATCTCCTTCTTGGCGTCCTTGGCTTTATCCTCCGTGACACCTTCGGTGTAGTTCGGTGCGCCTTGTGCCTTCGCGGCGTCGACAACCGCCTGCACCTCTTCGTCGGAGACGAACGCGCCCTGCATGCGCACTGGGCGCCCGCCCTGCGGGATAAACAGGCCATCGCCCATACCGATGAGCTTTTCGGCACCACCCTGGTCCAAGATGACGCGGGAGTCCGTGAGCGAGGACGTCGCGAACGCCAGGCGGGACGGCACGTTGGTCTTGATAAGGCCGGTGACCACGTCCACGGACGGGCGCTGTGTTGCGAGCACGAGGTGAATACCCGCCGCACGGGCCTTCTGGGTGATGCGGACGATGGAGTCCTCGATCTCCTTCGGCGCCGTCATCATGAGGTCCGCGAGCTCGTCCACGACGCACACGATGTAGGGGTACGGGCGCATCTCTCGCTGGGAGCCGGCCGGGGCCTGGTATTCGCCGCTGCGAACCTTGCGGTTGAAATCCTCGATCTTGCGCACGCGGGCAGCCTGCATGTCCATGTAGCGCTGCTCCATCTCCTCCACCAGCCATTGCAGGGCCGCAGCAGCCTTCTTTGGCTGCGTAATGATCGGGGTGATGAGGTGCGGGATACCCTCGTAGGGCGTGAGCTCGACCATCTTCGGATCCACCAGGATGAGGCGAACGTCCTCCGGGGTCGCGCGGGTCAGCAGCGAGACCAGCATCGAGTTCACGAACGCCGACTTACCTGAACCGGTTGCGCCGGCCACGAGAAGGTGCGGCATCTTCTTCACGGAGAAGGAGGTGAATTGACCCTCGATGTCCTTACCCAAGCCGATGAGCATCGGATCGTTATCAGCACGCAATGCCGGGGAATCCAAAACATCACGCAGGCGCACCATTTCACGGTCCGCATTAGGCACCTCGATACCGACTGCAGACTTGCCCGGAATCGGGGTCAACAGGCGCAGGTTATCCGTCGCCACTGCATAAGCCAGATTGGACTGCAGGTTGGTAATCTTCGAAACCTTGACGCCTGGTCCCAGCTCAATCTCATAGCGCGTCACTGTCGGGCCACGGCTAAACCCGGTGACCTGGGCATCGACCTTAAACTCCTCAAATACTTCAGTGATGGCTTCGATGATGCGGTCGTTGGCCTCCGTGCGAGCCTTCGCAGGCTTGCCGGCCGTAAGCAGGTCAGTCGTCGGCACGTCATAACCGCCTCCCAGTGCGGTATCTTCCGCACCGCTCGGGGCCGCGGGTGCTTGTTGCGCCGCGTCTTGAACATCCTCGTCGACCTTGGCGCCCGTGCGCGCATCGCGGCCGGAACGCTCCTGGAACATACGGACGGCCTCGGAGTGTGCGGCAGAGACAACGTCCTCCCCGGCCGCCCCAGCAGACGCTACGCTTGCCGACGCCCCCGCGGCTGCCGCCCCCAGCGCCGCACCGGCGGCACCGCCAACGTCTACGCGGGGACGCTTCTGCTGTGCAGGCTTGTGCGCAGGTTTCTCAACCGGCTTCTCGACAGGCTTCGGTGCTGCCTTCTGCTTCTGCTCCGGCTCCGGAACAACGGGGATCTCGTCGGTGTCATCGACGCGGCGCTCGGGCACGGCATCAAAGGAGGGGCGGCCGTGTTGGACCGGTTCCTGCTTCGTGGGCTGTGCCGCCGAGTCAAAGGAGACCGTGGCGTTTTCATCCGGCAGAGCCGGGTAGCTCTGCGTGTGCTGCGTGCGCTGGCGCTGACGCGGACGCGGGGTATGGACCGGGCGCGTGGGGCGCTCGCGCCCCTCGGCAATGGCGTCGATGTCATCGCTGACATAGCCGTAGTCGTCTGCGGAGGCGTCGTCAAGCAGCTCATGCTCCGAGCGGTCCTTCCGATCACGGAGACCACCGACGAGGGCAGAGAATTGAGCAGCCACGAAGTCATAAGCTTCGCGCAGGGTGATGCCGGTGATGTTGAGCGCCCCATAGACAATCAACAGGAAGAGCAACGGCACGGCCACGTAGCTAGAGAAGGCTGCTACGAGCAGCTCACCAATAGCAAAACCGATAGCGCCTCCGGCCTCTCCGGCGGCGTTATTATTCCACGTAAGGTCCGGGAGCCCAGCAAAGATATGGATAAGGCTCAGCATGCAGACCACGATCAGGGCCGTGCCGCCAACCACGCGCGGCTTGAAGTGGCCGGCCGGGCCGGAAAGGTCCATCATGAGCGCGATGGCTACGGCGATGAGCGCAACAGGAAGAACATAGGCGCCCGCGCCAATCACATAGCGCACAGCATTGGTGAGGTACTCACCGATAATGCCAGCCACCTGGAACCACGTAGCGCAGGCCAAGACGATGGCCACACCAATCAGCACGAGCGCGACCGCATCCGGGTTGGAGACGCGAATGCTCTTCTCTACCCGGGCGGGGCGCTCCATGATGCTCGTCGGCATCTCGCCGTCAACGTCCTGGGCACGGGTCACCTTGCTTTTCGACGAAGTGCCACCCTCAGCCCTGTTGCTAGTTCTCTTATTCTTCGCGCGTCCAGAAATTTCCCCTGGCTCCCTCACATCGTCGTAATCATCAAAAGCCTCTTCGTCATAGGACGCATCATAAGCGGGATCATAAAGATCCTCGTCCCGATCTCTCGCTTCAGCTGGCTTGAGTCCGGCGAGGCCATGCCCGACTCCCCGCGCCATACTCCCCATGCCCCGGGCCGTAGCGCCAAATACGGTGCCCAGTCCGTGACCAACGGCACGAAAGGCGCTGCCGGTCCTCTCTTCGGAGGTCTCGGCAGCGCGAGTAGCAGACGTCAGCGAGTAGCTTGTGCGGCCCGACGGTCGCGAGCGATTGGCCGTGCGACCTCGGCCGGAGGCGCGAGACGGAGCGTTCTTGACAGACATGATTGCCACTCTAGTAGCAAAAGCCCCATTAACAACATGCGCCACACACGTATGGCGAAGAAAATTAGCGGTTCAGCCTACAGGCTTGACCTTACGATTGCGGATTCATCGCCTTCAATCTCGACATCAGCAGCGTCGCGGCCGAAGGCCCACAAGAGCACCTCGGACACGGTACCTCGTACGCGAACCACAGCGTCGCCTTGTCCAGACACACGATGTCTATCCGCAGCCACGATCGGCGGGAAACCTTGTGGCTCCAGGACAACGGGCAGGCGCGAGTGCGACAGCAGCCGTGTGCCTAGCAGTTTCAACGGCGCCAGTAGCTCTTTGTTGACTGCTCGTGAAAGATCCCTTGGTTCAATGTGGCCATTAGCTCGGCGGAGATCCTCATGGTGGACAAAGTGCTCGGCCGCGTTGAACACGGAGTCTACATAGCGCAGAGGGCTAAACCTAGATGCTCCCCTCCCCCACGCATCCACCAACTCCTCATACGTCATGCCCTCGCGGACCCCATTAGCGACGCTCCGTGCATGAGAGGACAGCGCTGGAATAAAGGAACCGAGCGCTGCATCAGGGCGGTTCTCACGCACCCACAAGTGCGTTGCTAGGTCTCGGGTTGTCCACCCTTCGCACAACGTCGGGGCATCAGGGCCAAGCTCATGGAACAACGCCACCATCTTGGCGCGCTCTGCTGAAGAAAACGACATGCGCCCCAGCATACCCACCGGAGGCGGGAACACTGGGGCGCTTGCGGCCTTAGCTTTAGAGCGATTCGCGGGAAGCGTGAACTTCGTCGTCGTCAGGCAGCAGGATATCCGAGTTCGTCGGAACGATGGTCGGCAGAATCACCGGCTCGCGCTTGTACTTGGAGTCCATGAGCTTCGAGACCTTGCGGCGCAGCTTCTGCACCATGCGGTAGGTATCGTTCTCCCCCTCAGCGGCGAGGTCATTCATGGTGTTCTCCACCATCTCGGCGACCTCAGGCACGATACCGCGGTCATCGTCGGAGAAGCCCGTCGTGGACACCGTCGGGTGCTCAAGCAGGCGCGACGTGCGGTTATCGATGACACAGGTGATGGAAACGACACCGCCGGCACCCAGGTTGGTGCGGTCCGCGAGGGTATCCGCGTCGACATCACCCATCGACACACCATCGACGTAAAGGTTGCCCACCGGGATCTGGCCGACGACCTCAGCACGGCCGTTGCGCAGATCGACGACAACGCCGTTCTGCGCAAGGACCACGCGATCACGGGCCACACCAGTGGAGACTGCCAGCTCCTTGTTTGCACGCAGGTGGCGCCACTCGCCGTGCACCGGCATGGCATTCTTCGGGCGTGCAGCGTTGTAAAGGAAGAGCAGCTCGCCACCATAGCCGTGGCCGGAGGCGTGGACCTTAGCTTCCTTGTTCGTGATGACCTCAGCGCCAATCTGGGACAGCATGTTGATAACGCCGAACACGGCCTCCTCATTACCCGGAATCAGGGAGGAGGAGAAAATGATGAGGTCACCATCGCGGACGGTGATCTGGCGATGCTCACGACGGGCCATGCGGGACAGCGCTGCCATCGGCTCACCCTGGGTACCGGTGGTGATGAGCAGCACCTTGTGCGGAGCCATCTTGGCTGCCTCATCGATTGGGATGATGGTGCCGCGCGGAACCTTCAGGAAGCCCATCTTCTCCGCAATTTCCATGTTGCGCATCATGGAGCGGCCGTTGAACGCAACCTTGCGGCCTGCGGCTACGGCGGCGTCGATAGCCGCCTGCACGCGGTAGACGTTCGAGGCGAAGGAAGCGATGATCACGCGCTGCTTGGCCCCAGAAACTAGGCGCTTAAACGTTGCCGGAATGTCGCCCTCAGAGGCGGACACACCCGGGATGTTGGCGTTGGTGGAATCACACAGCATGAGGTCCACGCCTTCGTCGCCGTAGCGCGACAGGGCCGGCAGATCCGTCGGGCGGTTATCCAGCGGGGTCTGGTCCAGCTTGATATCACCGGTGTGGATGATGTTGCCAGCCGGGGTTCCCAGCATGACGCCGAGGGCATCCGGGACGGAGTGGTTCACTGCCCAGAAGCGGCAACGGAACGGACCGTAATTCACATCGGACTTCTCATTGACCTCAACGAACTTCGGCTTCTGGCGGTGTTCCTTACACTTGGCAGCAATCAGCGCAATGGTGAAGCGCGAAGCCACGATCGGGATATCCGGGCGCAGCTTCAGCAGCCACGGGATAGCACCAATGTGGTCCTCGTGCGCGTGGGTTACGACGAGCGCCTTGACCTTGTGAATCTTCTTCTCAATCGGACCAAAGTCCGGGAGAATCAGGTCCACGCCTGGCTCACCGGAGGACGGGAAAAGCACACCACAGTCGATGATGAGCATCTCATCCTGGTACTCAAAGACGGTCATGTTTCGACCGATCTCGGAAATACCGCCCAAGGCATAGATACGCAGAGAGTCCTTCTGCTGCTTCGGCGGCTCCGGCAGACGCTTGGTCAGATCCGCGCCTTGCATGGACTTAGGTACATTGCGACGGCCGCGGTTGTTGTTGCGATTGCGGTTGTTACGACCACCGTTGTTGTTATTGCCGTTGTTGTGGTTGTTGTTGCCGCCGCGGCCGCGACCACGGCCGCCACGGGAACCACGAGAACGGGAACGACGGTTGCCGTCGTCAGAGCTTCCAGACTCCTTAGAGGATGCACCGGAAGCAGCCGATTCCTTCGGCGCTTGGAAAACCGGCGAAGCCGCCTCATTCGAGGCGGTCTCGGTCTCCGAAGGCGGACCCGCCTTACGGGTCACCTTGCGGGAACGGTTACGGGATTCAGTCATTCTTAAAGGACTCCAGCCTTTTCCAAATCGTGACGGAGAACCTCAATCTCATCCGCGTCAGCCGCGGAAACCGGGAGACGAGGTTCTCCAACTTCAATGCCCTGCAGGCGCAAGGCAGCTTTAACAAGAGTTGCTCCTCCGAGGCGGCCTTGCGCCTCGACGAGCGGGGACAAAGTTTTCGCGTTGATCTCTCGCGCACGTGCGATATCACCTTCGTCGAAGGCCACGTAGAGATCAGCCAGGGCACGCGGGGCAATATGACCAATCACGGAAATAACGCCTGAAGCACCGAGGGCCAGCCACGGCAAGTTCAGCCCGTCATCTCCGGAGTACCATGCCAATCCGGTTTCCTGGATAAGCGGTGCAGCCGCCACAAGATCGCCTTTGGCGTCCTTGACGGCCTTGATGTTCGGCACTTCCGCGAGGCGAAGAAGGGTCTCCGTCTCAATCGGAATGCCCGAGCGGCCAGGGATGTCATACAGACAAATGGGGAGGTCCACGGCGTCAGCGACAGCGCTAAAGTGCGCATACACACCGGCTTGGGAAGGCTTGGAGTAATACGGAGTTACAACCAAGAGGCTGTCTGCTCCCGCATCAGCGAAAGCGCGCGCTGCTGAAATGCTGGTGGCGGTGTTATTGGTTCCCGCTCCCGCACACAATTTAGCGCGACTGCCTACCTCTTCCTTTACAGCTGCAAACAGCTCCAGTTTCTCATCCAACGACGTCGTCGGTGACTCACCCGTGGTCCCAGCCAAAATGAGCGAATCAATACCGTTATCAACCAGATGAGCTGCCAGGCGACGACCAGCGGACACGTCCAAGGCGCCATCCTGGTCAAATGGAGTGACCATAGCTACGCCTACGCGTCCGAAGGTGTCGACGCCTGTCTGTGCTGTCATACCTGTGCTCATAGGCGTCAAGATTACCCGCTTTCGCCCCTATTGGCCGCATCGGGGTCGTGCGCGAGTCTCCTGCAAAGCCTTTAAGCGTACGGGCTCGAAGCCATTTCGGTCCCGTCGGACAAAGTGGTGATGTGGAAGTCGTCGAAAAGCACCGGCGATTGCTCTCTCAACAGCTTCAAGCATGTCACCGCCAATTGGCGCATCTCAGTATCAGCCTGCTCCGTTGCCCGAGCACCGATAAAGTGGCGCCACGCACGGTAGTTGCCGGTCACTACTATGCGGGACTCTGTGAGATTAGGCAAAACCGCACGCGCTGCCTGCCGCGCCTGCTTCTTACGAAGCAATGCGTTTGGTTCCTCTTCCAGTTTGGACTCGAGGGCGTCGAGCAGCTCTTCGTAGACAAACCGCGCTTCGTCGGCCGCCTGTAGCGTTAACCGCTTTAGCTGCTCATCTTCTGCAATGAACTTGGGCAGCACGACCTCTGCTTCGTCGGAGTGTACGAAGCGTTGTGAAAGCTGGGAGAAGGAGAAATGCCGGTGGCGCACCAACTCATGTGTTGCGGAGCGCGACAACCCTCTTATATACAGCGTCGCGGTGGCATGCTCCAGAAGCGCGTCGTGGCCTACCTCCAAGATGTGGTGCAAATAAGCCTGGTTCGACGCGGTACGAGGATTTGGCTTATCGAAGGACTCGTAACACGCACGCCCAGCAAACTCGACTAAAGCCTCGCTTTCCGACGCCCCCTCGTCCGCCTTCCAATCCACCCCTCGTGGTGCATAAAACGCCGTTGCCGCGATGAGTTGGACATCAAGCTCAGAGACCTTTGCCATTACAGCCCCAGGTACTTCTCAAGCCCCACGGTCAAACCTGCGTGGGAGGAAATCTCGCGCACACCAAGCAAAACACCGGGAGTAAAGGAAGAGCGGTCATAGGAATCTTGGCGGATGGTCAGGGATTGCCCTTGGGTACCGAAGATTACCTCTTCATGCGCCACCATTCCCTGCATGCGAACTGCATGGACGTGGACGCCATCAACGTCTGCACCTCGCGCACCGTCAAGGGACTGCTCGGTCTTGTCCGGCATTGCATCCAGGCCAGCTTCCTTACGAGCCTTCGCAATTCCCTGCGCAGTATGAACCGCCGTGCCGGACGGCGCGTCAAGCTTATTCGGGTGGTGGTATTCAACAACCTCGGCGCTATCGAAGAACTTCGCCGCTTGGGCAGCAAACACCATGGTCAATACAGCTGAGACAGCAAAGTTCGGAGCGATGAGAACGTTGCCAGCGCCCTCCTTCTTAGTCCACTCCTCTCCCTTGGCTAGCCGCTCCTCGTCGAAGCCCGTGGTGCCGACAACAGCATGGATTCCATTGGCGATACAAAACTCAAGATTATCCATAACCGAAGCGGGCTGAGTGAAGTCGACGGCAACCTCGGCGCCTGCTTCAACTAGCTTCTCCAGCGGGGTTTCGCGATCAATTTCAGCGACAAGCTCCAGATCTTCTGCAGCGTTGACGCCCTCCACGATTGCCTGCCCCACGCGGCCCTTAGCGCCAAGGACACCCACCTTGATAGTCATTCACAATCCCTTCATACGTGTTCATACGGTTAGCTGTGCCCAGTCTATCCCCGCCGCCGGCAGGGTTTGGGACAGGGCAGAGAGGGCCGCCATAAACCTCGATCAATTGCGTAGTTCACTGGCGTTTAGGCGGTTTTACAACCTGTCACATTTGTATCGCACACCCAATCTATTTTGACGCGGATACCCCCGTTTATAGTAACGACTTGATGTGAATTCACTACTAGCTATAGCCATGTGCGGTGAGGGTCGGTAGAATCATTGTTAGAACATTTCTTCTAACTCATGTTTCTCGGGGGAGACATTCATGACCACCGCCACGCACCCTTCAACCTCCTCTTCTTTCTTCTTCTCAACAACGAATCCGAATAATCCACACGCTATAGCCCGCGCGGCAGCCCGCCGCGCTATCTACAACACCTGGGTTGCTGCTATGCCCAGCCTGCAGGCTGATATCAACACCACCGCTTTAAGCTTGGTGGCGGCCTGGTCACTTCCGGAAGGTCACATCAAAGCAGGTCTGCGTGCCATCCACCGGCTTGATAGCCTGCCGAAAGTCAAAG